>JAUXCD010000057.1 GCA_030619085.1 Candidatus Zixiibacteriota bacterium | reverse complement strand
GAATAGGTATATAGAATTATGTCACGCGCAGGTTTCGTGGTAGCCCTGATGGCTATCCTGCTGGGCATGTCCGGTTGCGGGCAGCGACTTCGCCCGAAACTGGCGGAGGAGCAACCAGCCGTAGCGGAGCCGTGCGCCGAGGTTAAGGTTAGCGCCTACCTGTTCGACGCCAAACTGCGCATGGAAGGCAAACCGCGGTCGTTTCGGCTGGAGATCTTTCTTGCCGATTCGGTGGCGGCTCTGGCCGGACGGGCTTATCTCGGGCGCGGCGCCCTGAGGGGGCGACTCACCGCCGACTCGCTGCTGGTTTATTTTCCTTCACGGGATGAATATGTCGAAGAATCAACCACCGCGCTGCTTTCGGCAAGTGAGTGCCTTGGCTCCGGTGGTGAGGTGAATCTGTTGAAGCTGTTTACATCGACTCCCGACGAAGTCCTGGATTCCAGGCGATTCCTCATTGCCGTAGATGCTTCAGGCAGCCGCAAGCGCTGTCAGGTCAGTGCCGAGGACTGCCCGTGGAAGATAGACCTGTTGTACGATCGCGACGACGATTCGTGGCGGCTGCGTGAGTTTGCGGTCGACAACGGCCGTGATATGAGGCTGACGGCTAAGCGGCGAACCTTCAAAAAGCACACCAGTATCGACCGGTCACGGTTTCACGTTCCCATCCCGGCCACAGCCGCACTAATAAGGCCATAGTTTGTATCAACTTAGACAAGTTGACAGGCGGTGTGATATGTGTGATATTATATGTTTATCTTTAAGGTGGTAACAGCGGTTGAATCTTTATAGTCGAACATTCGCGACCCTGAAGCCGTGCTGGAAACAGTTGGTCTCAGCTTCCTTTTCAGCGGCCATGTATGCCGTTTTGTCAGGTGTTATGATCTGGATGGCGGGGCCGCTGTTGATGACGTTGTTTCAGGTGGATTCCATACCCGGTCTGCCTGAGACGGAATTGCGTGTGGAGCAGCCGGTTGAATCGGCGGGAGGTGGTAGTTTCATCACTCGGTTGTCCGAAAGCGTTGATAACATCAAAAACGGCATGAAAGACTGGATCAACAGCCTGGTGATGGCCGAGTCGCGCCAGGACATCCTGATTCGGTTCTGCTGGCTTATCTTGATAGTGACGGTGGCGAAAAATCTGTTTCTGTACTTTCAGGGATTTTTCATGGCCTTCGTCCAACAATATGTCATGCGCGATTTCCGCAACCGCCTCTTTGCCAAGTATCAGCGTCTTTCGCTGGACTATTTCCACCGGCGGCGCACCGGTCAGATAATCTCCCGTGTGACCAACGACGTGATCGTGCTGAACGAGTCGATTGATGTCGGTTTCAATCGATTGGTCACCGACTCGATTATGGCCCTGCTGTTTTTCTCCTTCATCGTAATAATCAGTTGGAAACTCACCTTGCTGGCTATGGTGATCATGCCCCTGGTCTTCGGCTTCATCTGGTTCATCGGGAAAAAACTTCGCAAGTACTCGGAGCGTTCGCAGGAGCGCATGGCCGATGTCAACTCAGTGCTGGAAGAGACCGTCAACAATATCCGCATCGTCAAGGCGTTCTCGATGGAGAAGTTCGAGTCGAAAAGATTCTTCCAGGCCACCTACAATTATTTTCGGTCGCTTCTGCGCATGACGCGTATCCGCCATATGGCGTCGCCGATCAATGACATGCTGGCCACGATCGCCGGGGTGCTGATCCTGCTGTTCGCGGGAACGAGAATCATCGCCGGGACCGGGGAACTGGATGCCGGTGACTTTATGACCTACGTTCTGGCTTTATTCGCCATGATCAAGCCGGCCAAATCGCTCAGCCAGATTCACATCAAGCTGCAGGAGGGAATGGCTGCTGCCGAGCGGATTTTCGGTGTTATCGATGCCGACGAGAGAATCACCGAGCCGAAAAAGCCGGTCAAAATCGACCGACTGTCGCAGGGAATACAATATGAAAATATCAGCTTCAGGTATAATCACAACGAACCGGTGCTGACGGATATCTCGTTCGATGTCAAGGTGGGCGAAGTGGTGGCGTTTGTCGGCCCTTCCGGCGGTGGCAAGTCAACCTTGCTGGACCTGTTGCCCCGTTTCTATGACCCGCAGCAGGGAGCGATCAAGATCGACGGCGTTGATATACGCGATCTGTCATTGTCCAGCCTGCGCAACCTGATGGGTATTGTCACCCAGGAGACGTTTTTGTTTAACGACAGCATCAGACACAATATCGCCTACGGTCTCGACGAAACGCCGATGGAAAAGATTACAGATGCAGCCCGCATGGCTAACGCTCATGATTTCATCGTCAGTCTCGAAAAGGGTTACGACACGGTAGTCGGCAACCGAGGCATGATGCTTTCGGGCGGGCAGAGGCAGCGGATTGCGATTGCCCGGGCGCTTCTGAAAAACCCGCAGATTCTGATTTTTGACGAGGCGACTTCGGCGCTCGACACCGAATCCGAAATCCTGGTGCAGGAGGCTATCGACCGTCTGATGGCCAGTCGCACCTCGCTGGTGATTGCCCACCGCCTGTCCACGGTGAAAAACTCCGACCGCATCATGGTTATCGACAAAGGTCGGATTGCCGAAACCGGCACGCACGAGAAGCTGGTGGCACAGCAAGGTCTTTACCATCGTCTGCACTCCATGCAATTCAAGGATTCCTGATGAACCTGCTGTTTCTGAATTCAATCGAGGTTGAGACCTTCGGCGGCATGGAGGAATGGATTCGGCTGGTGGCATCCGGTCTGGCCGCTCGCCGGCACAGCGTCACCGTATCCGGACGACCCGGCTCAAAATATTTGGAAAGGATATCGGCGACGACGAGCGATGTGAAAACGCTGGAACTTTCAATCTCAGGCGATTTTAATCCGGTCACGATTGGCAAGCTGAAGCGATACATAGCCCGCAACAACATCGAGGTCGTCATCGTCAATTTCAACAAGGACGTCCGCCTGGGCGGTTTGGCGGCGCGGCTCGATGGTGCCTGTCGCGTACTGTGGTCGGTCGGGCTTGACATCACCAAGGACGCGCCATCTCACCGACTGATGACGCCGCGACTGGTCGATGGTGTGATTGTTCCATCGCAGGCTCTGAAAACGCAAATCACGAAATTTGGCTATCTCGACGCCGACAAGGTGCGGGTAATCCCCATCGGCATTCCCGAAACAGGCAGCAGGCCGGACGAATTCGAAGCACGCCGGCAACTTCGTGAGAAATACAAGCTTACCGATGACTCTGTTGTGGCGGTGACATCCGGCCGCTTCGTTGACCAGAAAGGTCATGTGTATCTGATTGAGGCCGCGCCGGAAATCGTGAAGCAGCAGCCGAACGCTGTTTTTTTGCTGCTCGGAGACGGCCCGCTTGAAGTGCAGTTGCGCGAAAAGATTACAACGCTGGGGATGGAGAAACATTTCGTCTTTGCCGGAATGCTTACCGATCTAACGCTGGAACTCAGTGGGGCAGACCTGATGATTCATCCTTCTATCGAGGAGCCGTTCGGGATCGCCATACTCGAAGGCATGCGCGCCGGTCTGCCGGTGGTAGCCAGCGAAGTCGGGGGGATACCGGAGGTCGTCGCCACTGGTGAAACCGCGATTCTGGTGCCGCCACGTGATCCGAACGCGCTGGCCGCGGGTGCCATAGACTTGTTTACCTCGTCCGAAAAACGACAGCAACTCGGTCGCGCCGGTCTGGCGCGCTGGCAGGAGCATTTTCGGCTCGATGGTATGATTGACAGCATTGAGCAGCATCTGATACAACACTTCGCACGGACTGAGTATCATGAATAGACTCAAACCGCTGGAACATCGCATCAAAGCCGCTTTCTTCTGGCTGTTTAAGAGGTGGCTTAAGAGGGGACAGGCGAATTTCCAGCCGCTTGATGGAACAAAACTTCAGAAAGTGCTATTTCTGCGACCGGAGAAGATTGGCGATATGGTTATCTCGTTCCCGGTGTTCGATGGTCTTCACGCGAAGTACCCTCATATCCGCATATCGATTCTGGGCTCGCCCCGCAATCAAGCGATTATCAAAAGCGATCCCCGTTTCGACCGCATTTTCCTCTATACCAAGAGAGTGTTCAAGGATATCGGGACGATAATGGCCATGCGGCGCGAGAAGTACGACTGTGTGGTCGACATGATTTGCGATGATTCGGTGACGGCGTTGTTCCTGTCGCAGATATGCGCCCCTGGAAAACCCCGTATCGGTGTGGGAAAAGTCAAATACCGCGACTACTACGATTTCAATTATGACCATCGTATGGGGAACACCGGTCATATTATCGAGAACACGCTAAAGCTGCTCGAAGCGTTTAATATTGACAGTAGCCAGATCTCCGGATACGCGGCCCCATATATAGACAGCGTGGCTGACGAGCGGGCCGAGAAATTCATCAGCGGCATCGCCGATGGAGATTCATCGGCAGTGATGGTCGGCTACAACTTGTCAGCCGGATCGCCGACCCGCGTTTGGGCGAAGGAAAAATCGGTCGAACTCGTTCAGCGGCTGCTTGATTCCGACCCCGGTTTCCGGGTCATTTTGTTCACCACGCCCGCCGAGCGCGAACGCGGCCGAAAGATTTTTGAACGGTTTGACCGCAATGTCTGTTTGGTGCCGGACGGCCTTAATCTGATGGAAGCATCGGCCGTTCTGAAGCGGTTTGATATTCTGATATCACCGGATACATCGATGGTGCATATTGCGCGCGCCTACCGGGTGGATGTGGTCGGCCTTTACAGCCGCTTCATGAAAAACTTTCTGCTGTGGAAGCCGTTTGACCAGGAAGTTGGGACGGTGGTGTCGGGCAATGACGACAACATCCATGACATCACTCCTGAGGAGGTGTTTGAGGTGTTTCAGCAGGTGCTTGCAAACAGGAAGGCGGTGGCGCGGCGATGAGGATATCGGCGGTAATCATCACCAAGAACGAGGCGGCCAACCTTCGGCGTTGCCTGGAATCGGTCAAGTGGGTGGACGAGATCGTTATTATCGACAGTCAGTCAACGGACAATACGCTGGAGATAGCAAAGGAGTATTCCGCGAAGATATATTCGTCTTCCTGGCGCGGTTTTGGACCGGCCAAAAAAGAAGGCGTGGAGAGAGCCTCCGGCGACTGGATCCTTTCAATCGACGCCGATGAGGAGGTAACGCCCGAACTGACTGATGAGATCGGCCGCGTTATCAGATCGAACCCGGTCCTGGGCGGCTATTTCATTGGGCGAAAAACCAAATTTCTCGGGCGCTGGATTCTTCACAGCGGCTGGTATCCCGATTTCGTACTGCGGCTCTTCCAGAAGCAGGCCGGCAACTTTGACGAGGCTGTTGTCCACGAGAAGGTGCATATTAGCGGTGAAGCCGGACGCCTGCAACATGAGCTTCGGCATTACAGTTTTCCCAGTTTGGAGCATTATCTTCAGAAATCGAACCTTTACACCTCGCTGGGAGCACAGGAGGCATACCGGAAAGGTGACCGGGCGAATTGGTTTGATATTGTTATTAAGCCTCCTGTTTCGTTTATTAAGCACTATATTTTGAAACAGGGTTTCCGCGATGGGTTGGAGGGGTTCATTATCTCGGCATTATCGGCGGTGGCTGTACTTGTGAAATACGCAAAACTCCGAGAGCTTGGGAAAAAGAAAGTGTGAGGTAAATACAGCAACTATGGGAAAGATACTCGACATTCAACCTGGTGATCGTATCCTGATAAGTCGCACGGATAAGCTCGGGGATCTGGTTTTGGCGCTTCCTTTTGTAGAAACGATGAAGCTGCGCTACCCTGATTGTCGGATCGATATCCTGGCTTCTCTTTATGCGTCTCCCATTCTCGAGAATAACAAAAGCATCGACGGTATCGTGCGGGTTCAGAATGACCAGCTCATCAAAGACCAGTTGTACAAGAAAGATCTTCTACACAAGATAAAGTTAGGCAACTACAACGTGGTGGTGGCTCTCTATCCGGAACGCCATGTTAGTCAGCTTTTCTACAAGGCGGCTATTCCGTTTCGTGTCGGTACGGCCAGGCGATTTCATTCGGTTTTCTTCAATTACCATATCTTCCATAGTCGCAAGGTGAACAAGAAGCACGAATACCAGTATAATCTCGATTTCCTGCAGTTCTTCAAGCGGGGCAAGACGGTCAACGAGCCGCGCGTGTATCCGAAAGACAAGGAAGTGCGCAACGCCCGAAGGATTCTGGGCGAGGTCGGCATCAATCGCAATTTCGTGACTCTGCATCCCGGTTCGGGTGGCTCGGCCGAACGCTGGCCGTTGGAGAAGTTTATCCGGCTCTATCAGATTCTGAGCGAGGCCGGTGTCAGTGTCATCATCTCCGGCTCGGAACCGGAAGGGGAGACCATTAGGGCGAAATCTCAGGAGCTGGGCATCCCGGTGAAGACTATCGCCGGCGAGACCGACCTGCGGACGCTGGCGGCGGTGCTGTCACTTTCCGACGTGGTCGTGGCCAACTCCACCGGCCCGTTGCACGTGGCGGTCGCAGTCGGTACCAAGGTTGTCGGCCTTTACCCGGGACGGAAGGTTATGTCACCGGGACGCTGGGGTCCGGTGGGCAAGGACCACCAGGTTATTCAGCCGCCGGTAAAGGAATGCAACTGTCCGCCCGATGCCTGCCGATGCATGGAAACTATCCCGGAGGAGAAGGTGGCCGCCGCCGTCGTGGCGTTGCTGGCCAAGCAGACGGGAGCGGTGGTTAGCGGATAACAATGAATCTGGCCGAGTTTATCATACGCGTCGAGTCGTTCAACGCGAATGTCAATATTCCGTTGATAAGGAAGGCCTACGAGTTCTCCGATAAGGCTCATGCCGGTCAGAAACGTTCTTCCGGCGAGCCGTTTATTGAGCATTGTCTGCAGGTCGCTTTCATCCTGGCCGAACAGCACATGGATTCGGCCACTATTGCCGCCGGCCTGGTTCATGACGTCGTCGAGGATACCGAGCTCACTATCGAAGACGTCCGCCACGAATTCTCCGATGAAATCGCCGAACTGGTTGACGGCGTCACCAAGATAGGCTCGGTGCAGTTCGCTTCGCGTGAGGAGCAGCAGGTCGAGTACTTCCGAAAAATGCTGCTGACCATGTCGCGGGATATCCGCGTTATCCTCATCAAGCTCGCCGATCGCCTGCACAACATGCGCACGCTGCAACACCTTCCTTCCGAGAAACAGCAATACATCGCCCAGGAGACGCACGACGTTTACTGTCCGCTGGCGCACCGTTTCGGTATCAACAAGGTCAAGACCGAACTGGAAGATCTCTCGCTGAAGTACCTTGAGCCGGAGATCTATGTCGACCTGGTGAAGAAGGTCAAGGAGCGCAGGGAAGAGCGTGACGCCTACATTCAGGATCTGGTCGAACCGATTCAAAGGGCTCTCGCCGAGAGCAAGATTGAGGCTACCGTCTACGGTCGGGCCAAGCACCTGGACTCAATATATCGGAAGACGAGAATCAGGAAGGTTCCTTTCGACGAAATATTCGACCTGTTCGCCATTCGGATTATCGTCAACAGCGAGCGCGACTGCTATCACACGCTGGGAATTCTGCACACCATGTGGAAGCCGATATCCGACCGTTTTCATGACTACATTGCCAACCCCAAGCCCAACGGCTACCGCTCTTTGCACACGACCGTGGTGGGGCCTCACAATAAGATGATCGAGATTCAGATCCGTACCCACCAGATGCACTACATCGCCGAAAACGGCATCGCGGCTCACTGGTTGTACAAAGAAGGACGCCAGCAGATGAGCAAGGATGACCGGCAGATGGTCTGGCTGCGGGATGTTCTCGAGTGGCAGAAGGACATGACTAACCCGTCGGAGTTCCTCGAATACCTGAAGATTGACCTGTACACCGAGGACATTTTCGTTTACACGCCCAACGGTAAGTTGATTCACCTGCCGCGCGGGGCGACACCTCTGGATTTTGCCTTCCAGGTGCACTCCGAGGTCGGTGTCCACTGCGCCGGTTCCAAGGTGAATGGCCGGCTGGTACCGCTGTCAACGGAACTGAAGACAGCCGACTTTGTCGAGATCATCACCAATCCAAACCGCACGCCGTCGCACGACTGGCTCAAGCTGGTGAAAACCTCTCGGGCGCGGGCCAAGATCAAGAAATGGCTCAAGCAAACCGGATTCGAGCAGTCGGTGTTGCTGGGCAAGCAGATTATCGAGCGCAAACTCAAAGGACTGCGCCTGAAAATGCCCGGCGATGATGTCTTGCAGGAAGTTGCCGAAAAGCTGGGGCGCAAAACAGTGGAGAGTCTCTATGCCGCCATCAGCGAGGGGGCCGTCACCGGGCGCGAGGTAGTCGGCCTGATTGCGCCGGAAGAGGAAGAGAAGCATCCCGAGGGTTTTGTCGGCAAGTTCATCGAGCGTGTCCGTGGTTCCAAGGGCATCAAGATTCACGGCATGGACAACATGATGTTCCGTTTTGCGGGCTGCTGCCAGCCGATTCCCGGCGACGATATTGTCGGGTTTATCACCCGTGGCCGGGGTGTGACTATTCATCAGGCCAATTGTCCCAGTTCCGTTTATGTGCAAACTCAGTTCCCGGAGCGGAAAATCGACGTCAGTTGGGACACCGGTAAGGACCAGTCATTTATGGTGGAGTTGGAGTTGGTCGTCGAGGATCGCAAAAACGTTTTGCGCGACCTGACTCAGGCGATGTCCGACGCCGACACCAATGTCCGTGCTGCCGAGATGCACATGGGAGACACCACCGCCATCGGGAAGTTCGTGGTCGAGGTAACCAGTCTTTCGCACCTAAATCGCATTTTCGACAAGGTGCGCAAGGTCAAAGGGGTAATCTCTGTCTTCAGGACCAAGGGCAAGGAACAGGTCGAAGACTAAATTGCTGTTGCCTTTGGCTTTTCAGCTAATCTCCGTTAGAAAATCACATCAATACTCAACGTGTCGTTGTCTCTTATCACAATCACGGCTGTCGTGTCACCTTTGTGAAGTTTACCCAGCGAGTTCATGTAGTCGTAGATATCACCGATGGTAATCGAGCCGATTTTGATAATGATATCACTCTCCAACAGCCCGGCCCGCTGGGCCGGCTTTTCGGCTGAAATGCCATCGATACGCAACCCCTCCACCTCGGCGACATGATCCGGTGTAATGCCCAGGGAGACCGAGAAAGCGGGACGTCCGCCGCGATCGCTGCCTTTGGTCTTCTGAAAGGTCAGCGTACCGCCGCGATCGTCGAAATAATCGATGATGTCGCTGACCAGGTTAGCCGTCTGGACGATACCTTTGGTGTCGATTTTATCCACGTCGTCAGAGGGCCGGTGATAATCCTTGTGCGCCCCGGTGAAGAAAAACAGCGATGGTATCTTGCGGTTATTGAATGGGGTGTTATCCGATGGCCCGGAGCCGGACTTTTTCTGCACGATCTTGAGATCCTCGACGGTCAGGGAGTCGAAACACTGTTTGAACTCAAGACAGGTTCCGGTACCCAGAATGGCCAGACCTTCTTCCTGCTCCTGCAATCTCCCGATCATATCCAGATTCAACATCATCCGCACTTTGGCGGAGTCAACAGTCATGTTCTTGGCAAACCAGGTCGAACCGAGAATACCCGCTTCTTCGCCTGAAAAAGCGATAAACAGCAGCGAATATCGCAAACTGTCACGCCGGGCGGAATAATACCGCGCCAGTTCCAGTATGGCCGAAACACCCGAAGCATTGTCATCGGCGCCGTTATGAATCATCGGTTCCTCGCCGTGGTAAAGCGATGCCGGACCGCCCCAGCCCAGGTGGTCGTAATGGGCACCGAGGATTACGGTGGTGTCGGTCTGGGCCGGAAGATAGGCAACCACATTGTAACCGGTGTCACGAGTCCTGAGCATCTCAACCTGGCCGACTGCCGACATAATCTTCGGGTCGGAGATATCGAGTTGCATTTTTGCCAGGCCTTCTCGCTTGAGGAATATAATCGGAATAGTCTTAGCTGTGATATTGGTCACAGCCGGTGCGGGGAGAGAGTCATCTGCCACTTCGCTCGGTGTCACAAAGAAAACAGCCGCTGCCTTATGTTTCTGCGCTGACATGATCTTGTCAGTCAGGGAAGAGTACTTGTTGAACTCAATATCGCGATAGGCCTCGCCTTCCGGCGCGAGCCGCTTAATCAGCACCGCTTTGCCTTCGACTGATTTGCCGGCATAGTCATCATAGTCACCATCGGCCGAATCCAGCGTGATGCCGAAGCCGACATTGACTATTTCGTCAAACTCAAAAGCGCCACTGCCTGATTGCTTCAGGGGGACATAGTCGTCACCGAGGTTCAATTTGTGGCCGTTGATAGCCAGGCTCGTGCTTTCTGCTGCCTCTATCGATTTGATGAAATAAAATGGTTGCAGAAATGTACCGGTGTCACCCATCGGCAGTAACCCGGCCTTTTCAAACACGGTCTGAATGTACCCGGCCGCTTTCCATTCGCCCGGTTCGCCAACCTCGCGGCCCTCAAGGGAATCATCGGCCAGAACGGAGATATGCCGATAGATGGAATCGGCTGATATTTCGTAAGATGCCGAAATGGCATAACTCGGCGCGACAGCGGCCGTCAGAATAAGAAACGACAATAATGTCAGAAACTTCATGTGAATCCTTTCCCTGAACTGCTTGTTAGTAATAAATATATATTATTGCTCAGTCAATGCCAGCGGATTTTATCCCGACCTTTTAGGTCAATTTTCAGTTGCGTTCGTCGGCATATCGACTATATTCGGGCAAAATGATTGAAAAAGGATAGAGAATACGGATGAACAGTAAAAAATGCAAGTCCTGCGGCGTGGATGTCCCGGCCGACGCCAAATTCTGCCCGGAATGCGCCGCACCGCTCACGCCCGGTGCCCGACAATCGAGCAAAACGGCCATCTCGAAAAAGCGCTCTAATCCACGTCGGGATAACCTGATTATTATCGGGGTTATCGTCGTGGTGGCGGTCGGTTATCTGATTATGAATCGCCCGGCTCCCTCCGAAACGCCGCCGCCTGCTGCCAATGCGCAGAACCCTCATGGTGGCGATATGGATGCTATGATGGGTGCCCTGGCCAATATGCCATCTGATTATGCCTCGCTGGTTCAGATGGGCAATGAGAGCATGGACCATGGCAATTATGCCGTGGCGGCCGAGTGCTATAAACGCGCCCTGGCCCAGGAGGGAAGTTCCTCGAATGTGCGCACCGACTACGGCGCCTGTCTGCACGGTATGGGTCTGCCGCAGCGAGCGCTTGAGGAGTTCCGGAAAGTCCTGAGTGACGACCCGGCCCATACGATTGCCAACTACAATTTGGGCGTCGTGTTTTTCAGCATTGAGCAGTCCGACTCTGCTAAGGTGTATTTCACCAAGTATCTCAAATTGGATCCTCAGGGGCACGCCGCTTCCTCGGCACAAAATTACCTGAAGGAAATAGGCGGCTAAACCGGCCGTGTGCTGACCAACTGATTCTGCCATAACGCGCAGAATTGAAACGTCAAAGCCCGTTCCGATGAGTTTTTGCTTGTATCGGAGCCGGCCTTTGTCTTTTTTTTGGGTGTGCTTACGCCAATAGCCAATAAGGTCGAACTTTTTGGCGGCTTCCTGGATTTCATTTTGCCGCCGTTATGTCTGGGGTGCGGTCAGTTCGATGACAGCCCGGTGGATGTCTGCTCGGCTTGTCTTGAAGCTATAGACACATACGACAATCCCATCTGCCTGAACTGCTTCGAGCCGGTTACATCGGGACCTGTGTGCCGCAACTGCCAAGACCGATCTTTTCCGCTTTTTGCCTTCGGTGACTATACCGCTCCTTTAAAGGATGTGGTTATCCAGTTCAAATTTAAGGGGATAACCTCGCCGGCATCACTCTTTGCCGATCTCATTGTCGATAAGTTCGAGGTCAATCTTGCCGCCCAGTCGGCGGATTTTCTCGTTCCGATTCCACTTCATCCGTCCCGGCAGGCGCGACGCGGTTACAATCAGGCCGCCTTGCTGGCCGAGCGGCTGTCAGAACGGCTGAATCTACCGGTAGACAATGACATCATCGAACGCGTCAAGCGCCGAAGGCCACAAGCGAGACTGGACCTGAGGCACCGGGCCCGGAATATCAACTCGGTTTTCGAGGCAATACCAACCGAGGCAAAGAATACGGGGCTGATACTGGTGGACGACGTTGTCACGAGCGGCGCAACCATGCTGGAAGCCAGGCACACTCTGGAAAAAGCTGGCCACCGGGTAGTGGCGGCAGTTGCCATAGCGCATGGACGGTGAGGACGAGGCGATGTTCGAGACAATCATACAGGATTATTTGCAGCATCTCAAGCTGGAGAGGGGACTGTCGACGAATTCGGTGCAGTCGTATCGGTGCGACCTGGAAGAATTCAAATCGTTCACAACCCTCAAGAGTCCGGCCATGGTCTCAACCGCCGAGTTTACCCGGTATGTTCGTCACCTTTCCGAGCTTAGCCGCAAACCGGCCACGATTGCCCGGAAGATATCCAGCCTAAAGCAGTTCTTCAGGTACCTTTACGACAAGGGGCTGGTGCGTATAAATCCCGTTGTCTCCTTTTCCGCGCCGCGCATATCGCGTTATCATCCACAGTATCTTTCGGTCCGCGAGATCGCCGGTATTATCGAGGCCATCGACACCTCTACTACGGCCGGTAAGCGTGACCGGGCCATGATAGAAATTCTCTATGGCTCCGGCCTGCGCATCTCTGAACTGATTGACCTCAAATACAGCGACATAGAATTTGAGGCCGGGTTCCTGAAAGTGGTCGGCAAGGGCCGCAAGCAGCGTCTTGTCCCTCTGGGCGGGTACGCCCGCGAATCACTGGAGGCGTTTCTGGCGACAAAGGAAGACAAACCCGGTCAGGCCAGAAGCAAATACGTGTTTTCGAACCGGTCGGGTCAGCGGTACTCGCGGGTGGCGTTGTGGAAAATGATCAAAAAGCGGGTGTTGCAGGCGGGTATCACTAAGCCGGTGTCGCCCCACACGTTCCGTCACTCCTTTGCAACGCACCTGCTGGAAGGGGGTGCCGATCTAAGAGTAGTGCAAGAAATGCTCGGTCATGCCGATATATCTACAACACAGATATATACTACAATTGACCGGGAATACATTGTTGCTGAACACAAAAAGTACCATCCTAGAGAATTGGCCGGGCCCCAAGACGGTTGAGCCGCCGCGTAAGCCGGTGTATCACTTTGCCATGAAGCAGGAGGGGGTCAATCTCGATTTCTATTTCGAGAAATTCTTCGATGACAACAAAGTGGCTCTGTACTACTTCGACGATTTCGACGAACTGGTTACTATTTGCCAGCGTTTTTCCATCGACGCCATCGTTATTGCCGGCAAATCCGACTTCACTGAAGAGCTCAAGCTGGTTCAGGCCATCAAGCAGAACGTCTTTCTCTTTATAATACCGGTTATCCTCTACAACCCGGAACCGGATGTCAGCACGGTGGTGGCGGCCTATGAAAACGGGGCCGAGGAGTTTATATACGGCGAGTGGATTGACCGGTTGGTCAAG
>JAUXCD010000020.1 GCA_030619085.1 Candidatus Zixiibacteriota bacterium | reverse complement strand
GCCGGAGTGTCGGTCCGCACCTGCACCGAGGGATCACCGAAAATATGCCAGGTGTTGAAATGGGACGCTCCGACTGATCCCTCAACGTCGATCATGTAGCAGGAACCATTGAAACAAAGACCGCCGTAGGAGTTGAACTGGTCGGCGCACAACAGATCGATGTATTCATCCTGTGACCACATCGGCGGATCCCAATCCTGGTTGGTTGACGACATGTAGGCACCGATAGCGCCGGTCGGGACACCACTGTGCGTCGCTCGCAACCAGGCCTCTCCAAAACAGGTGTAATTGCGGAATTGGCCGTTGATACAGGCCACACTTTGAATGAACGGCAGCATGTTATCGTTCACCAACGCGTTCACGTGAGAGTTGTTAAAACCGGTCGTAGTCCAGTTGGTGGTGCCGCCGTGGCCGCAGTAATTGGCAATGCTGCGACCTTCGTTTAGTGCCGTTGTTACGTCGGCAGCGGTAGCGACCCCATCATAATAGATCTGGTCGACATGCGTGTAGGTGTAAGCCAACAGATCGTCACGGATCAGGTCCATGTGCTCCCAGTCGTACTCGCCGTTGTGGCCCGGTCCTCCTGATGAGGCAATCCCGGTTCCCATATGGAACCAGTCACCGGTCGGTGGATTCAACTCATAAGTTATTATGCGTTCCACTTGTGTCTGGACCTCTGATACGTTCTCCGCCGAAAACCGTCCGACAAAGATGTCGGGATAGCTATCACCGCCAGCCACCAGGGCATACATAGGGTCGGCCCCGCCACCGCCGGAGGTGAGCGTGGTCAGCTGTGGGCCGTCACCTACCAGCAGCACAAATGCCAGATTAGTGCTGTCGTAGAACGCCTGGATGAAAGCCTTGATCAAGGTCGCATTGTTGCCGATGGTCGACAGGTTCACCATTGTCGTCTTGATACCCTTTTGCATCTTCCAGTCGACATACGGTTGCACGTCGGCGGCAAAGGCGTCATAAGTGATCACCAGAATATCACCGAACTCGCTCACCGGCGTGTAACGCTTGCTGATCTGCTCCCAGTTTATGAAACGTCGCTGGTAAATTTGCTCAAAATCGGGTACCAACACCTCGGAGCGCTTGTTTCTCTCAAGGACGTTTATCTCGCCCGGGCCGACGTTGATCACTTCGACCGTTACGGACGTGTAAACCCGCAACGTCTGCGTGCCGGGATTGTACTGAAAGGCGTTCAACTCAATCACGGTACCGCGATAGTCACGCAGGATGTGCGGATCGCGAATATCGGCGATCGGACCGGGATAGAAGGTGTGCTCAGAGTATACGTCGCTGAAGGTGTAACGGACATCCGCCGGATTGACCGTACGCGGCAGGTGGCCCTTCGAGGGCGCTACCGGCGTATTGTGGAAATCGACATACTCGGACTTGAGGACCTTGATCTCCATCCGAGCATCATCCGGGATGATTATGCTGCGGCACAGTTTCGGAAGGGACGGTTCCCCCTCGATAGTCCAGAGCGGCTCTTTGGTGATTTTCAGCAAATTGTATGTTTCGCCGTTGATTTCAATTGCTTCCATATCGAAAGCGCCAATATCGAATCGCACGACAGTGCGCTCTTGATTCGACTGCTCGACTACGACGTTGACACCGTCAACGTTATTTCCGAGATCCACTTTCTCCGCTGAAACCGAGACCGCAAGGAGCAGTCCGATAGCAACAGTTAGCAGTCTTCTTCCCATGTCATACCTCTTCAGAAGTTATTCGAATATGTTATCTTCGGTTTGAACCGTGGTTTACCACTCTGATGGTATCTTCCGACTGTCAGATTTGTCCTTAACTCCAAGTATAATATAGAATTCGCATTTTACAAAGGAAAATGTGCCGCCCCCGATCCAGGGCCAACTAAAAAAAAGAGACAGGATCGCTCTCCGTTTATCGCGAAATAGCACTAAAGTGGTAGTGTATCTGCTCCCTGGCGGTGTTCTGACCGTTGTGATTTGAGCCCTTGGCTCAGCTTGGACGATAGCTATCTTCCCGCCCTCTCAATAGGTTCGCAAATTCAGCATAAACCTTTATTTCGCAACGAGATATATGGTGTTTTTTACTTGCGATATGTCAAAAAAACCTCTATTATAGGCTCTTGATATGGACTTGGATATGAAGCAGACAAACGGACAAACGACAGGCAGATGGAAAAGCCCACAGGCGATATCAGGCGTGATCTCAAAGACAATGAAATCCCTTGGTCTGGCCCGGCCGTATGACGGCTGGCAGGTGGTGACTCATTGGGCCGAGATCGTTGGCGATGAAATCGCTGAACGGGCGCGCGCCGTACGGTATGAGGACGGCACACTCCATGTTGCCGTACCCGATGACGTCTGGCGTCACCAGCTTTCGCTTCAGATCGAGTCCATTCTCAAGAAAGTGCACGCTCAGCCCTACGGACGGGCGGTGCAACGGATACGACTACAACGCGGCCCAAAAGAGAAAATGGACCCATGACTACCGGAGTGAAGCAATCAATGAAATCGGCAAGCACGCAAGCCGCTCCCAAGACATCTGAACACAACTACGACGCCTCGACTATCAAGGTCCTCAAAGGGCTTGACGCCGTGCGGCGTCGGCCCGCCATGTATATCGGCGATATCAGTCAGCGCGGGCTGCACCACTGTGTCTATGAAGTCGTGGATAATTCGGTCGATGAAGCCATGGTCGGGTACTGCGACAAAATCGTGGTAGAGATCAACAAAGATGGGTCTGTCACCGTTACCGATAACGGCCGCGGCATCCCGATCGAGCCGCCGCCCGGTGAGAAAGCCTCGGCGGTACAGGTAGTCATGACGACTTTGCACGCCGGCGGGAAGTTCGATCACGAGAGCTACAAAGTATCCGGCGGTTTGCACGGCGTGGGTGTGTCGGTGGTCAACGCTCTTTCCGAATGGTGCTGGGTCGAAATCTGTCGCGATGGTGAGGTTTATCGGCAGGACTATGATCGCGGCAAACCCCGAAAGAAGCTGGCCAAGGTCGGCACACGCAAGAAGACCGGCACCAAAACCTGCTTCTTTCCCGATAGTGAGATTTTCAAGACCACCGAGTTCAAGTTCGACATAATCGCCTCCCGGCTGCGTGAACTCGCTTTTCTCAATCAGGGGCTGACTATTATCCTGAAGGACCATCGGGTCGACAAGGAGGTCGAGTTCTACTTCAAGGGCGGCCTGTCGGCCTTTGTACAGTATCTCAACGAGAACAAAACGGCGGTGTTCAGGAAGCCGATACATTTCAGCAAGATCAAAGACGACATCGAGGTCGAAATCGCAATACAGTACAACGACGGCTACTCCGAGTCGGTCTACTCGTACGTCAACAATATCAACACTATCGAAGGCGGCACTCACCTGACCGGGTTCCGCACCGCTCTGACGCGCTCGATCAACAGCTATGCGCTCAAGTACAACCTGCTCAAGAATTCAAAAGGCCCTAAGAACGGTAAGAACGGAAAGAACGGCAAAGGTGGAATGGCGATGATCGGCGACGACAGTCGTGAGGGACTGACCGCCGTGATCTCGGTTCGGGTGCGCGAGCCGCAGTTTGAGGGACAGACCAAGACCAAGCTGGGCAACTCTGAGGTCAGAGGGATCGTCGAAGCGATTACCAACGAGCATCTGGGCGCCTTCTTCGAAGAGAACCCGTCGGTCGGCAAGCGGATCGTCGACAAAGTAGTCCAGGCGGCGATGGCGCGCGATGCCGCCCGCAAAGCGAGAGAACTGACGCGACGCAAAACCGCCCTCGACAGCGCCGCGCTCCCCGGCAAACTGGCTGACTGTTCACTGCGAGATCCCGAGTCCTGCGAGATTTACATCGTCGAGGGTGACTCGGCCGGTGGTTCGGCCAAACAGGGACGCGACCGCCGTTACCAGGCAATACTGCCGCTGCGGGGAAAGATTCTCAATGTCGAGAAGGCGCGCATCGACAAAATCCTGCGCAACGAAGAAATCCGCGCCATGATCACCGCCCTCGGTTGTGGGGTCGGTGATGAGTTCAATGTCGACAAGGCACGTTATCACAAGATCATTGTCATGACCGACGCCGATGTCGATGGGTCGCACATTCGCACCCTGTTGTTGACTTTCTTGTTCCGCTACATGCGAGCACTTATCGATCAGGGGCTGGTCTACATCGCGCAGCCGCCGCTGTTTCGTGTCAAACACGGCAAGACGGAATACTGGGCGTACTCGGAGGAAGAAAAAGACAGCATCATGAAGAAGCTGCCCAAGACCGGCGTCTCGTTGCAGCGCTACAAAGGTCTTGGTGAGATGAACCCGGACCAACTCTGGAAGACGACTATGGACCCGGAGAAGCGAACGCTTCTGAAGATCACGCTTGATGACGCCGCCACGGCGGACCATCTGTTCAGTACTCTGATGGGCCCCGATACGGCGCCGCGCTCAAAATTCATCCAGGAAAACGCCAGCTACGTCCGGAATCTGGATATTTAGGCGGGGGAGGGCCATCATTCATGGTGGGGCTGAGAAATCCCACCGTAAACGGTGGGCCACCGGAGAGGCTGTCCCTTGGCCGTTGTCCATATTCGGTACCCCACCCAAAGCGTGAGCGTCGGGTGGGTTCTTCGTGTCAATGAGATTGCCGCGCTCCCAACGACACAAGTGTCTTCGGCCGCTCGCAATGACGATTTCCATTCTTAATCGTAGGCCAGGATCCCTGCGGTCTCCGATGTCTTTTTTCGTAAGGTGGTGGGGTGCAGCTACTTATGGTGCAAGTCCCTATTGCGGACGGAATTAGGTATTTTTGTGTAGTTTTGTCTAATTGCGTCTACTTTGGCTATCGGTGGGCACAGATTGGGCACAAAGGGAATGTTTTAGGCGGCGGTCATGAAGTGGGTTGAGGCTCGGTCTAAAAGCGGCAGGAAGACGAGGCGGCCTGACATGAAGTCCTTGGGTTTTTAAGTCCCTGGTGTCTACCAATTCCACCACTCCGGCATTGTTGAAAGATAACGAGTTACGGTGCTCTGCGCAAGGTTGAATAACGGCCTTGTGACCAGTTTGGGACATCCAGGATTATCAGCTTGTTCATCGCCTCTCTTTAATACGACGAACTGAGGTGAGCATAAGGCAGAGTCATAGCCATCGTTTTGTGCCCCAGAATCTCCTTCACTGTCACTAGCACAGCTCCATTTATGACCATATGGGGCATATTCAAATAGCTGCATGCCTGCCCCAGTTCTACTAGTTTTAACTTGACATCATCATCGATATTGTCAGTTAGTAGGTACATTGATTCTCATTCGTCGATTGTCCGCCTAAATAGAGTTAGTTGTGTTGGCAGTTAATGATAAGGAGGATTGGATGAAGAGGTATTTTGGCCTGTTTCTGGCCTGTTTCTTACTAATCTGTCTCGGTATCGCCTGCGAGCGGAACCAGGACGTCAAATGGTCTGAGGCACTTCCCGAAATCCCAGCCAGTTACGGTTCTCTGGAAGCCGTGACATCGGTGCCGGAGTATCCCGGCTGGTTACAAATGTGGTTCGAGGATGACGAGGGTACTATCAGAATCGTGCGTGTCCATTTATTTGATAACGTGTTGCTCAGCGAAGTCAAGACTATTGAGCGAACGCAACCGGTGGTAGAGGAGGTTGTGGAAGATGAAGGATAGCCACTACAGAATTGTTAATCGCACGCTGTTTCTGATAGCAGCTGCCATGTTCGTCATCGCCATTTGTGAATGGGTGCTGCAGTGGTTCGGGTATACGCTCACGTGGGTGCCCTACAGCCCGGGTCGTCTGCTTGAGCTCGCTGCTATGATCGCGGTCTTTGTTATAATGCTGTTGCTGCGGCAGATCCGCGACACCCTGAGAAGCAAATAGCTGGTATCCCGGTGACAATCGGCCCGGAAGCCATAGAACTGACTTACAGGTTAGCGAGGATAACTGTAGAACTAACATAAGAAGTGGTACAACAGCCGGGGGCAGGTTACTCCAATTGTGGCCATGCAAAACAGTACTCTACTGACTTGGCCCTTCCTCACATGCTCCTGACATCCGTATTCTGGTGGGCTGGCAGATGTCCCGAGGCTGTCCCTTGGCCATTGTCCATATTCGGTACCCCACCCAGAGCGTGAGCGTCGCGTGGGTTCTTCTTGTCAATGAGATTGCCGCGCTCTCCGCCGGTGGCGGATCGCTCGCAATGACGAGTTCCGTTCTTAATCGTAGGTCAGGATCCTGCGACCAGCCGCTGCTCTGGCCGTATTGCACAAAAACCGGACCTATGCGTCAAATATATAGTTGACAGATATGGAATCTGTCTTAGCTTTGGGGTAAGAGGTATGTTTCTCAGGAGGGAACATGGTTGTGTCCAGAGTGCTTTGCTGTTCCGTGCTGGTGGCGGTGCTCACCGCTGTCGTTACTCAGGCTTCAATAGAACTGGTCGAAGAAGCTAACTTCACCGTTCGCGGCTTGAGTGAGCAGATCGAGCAGATAAAGTTCAACGATATCGATGGCGACGGTTTCCCGGAGGTGTTAGCCTCGGACGGGCAGGACATTGTGCTGTATTCCGTCACCGGGGATTCGGTGGTCTTCGCTTCTTCACTGGATTCGGATTATCTGGCTTGGCCAGTCAACCATCGGATTGAGTTTGCGGATGTGAACCGTGATTCGGCAGCTGATGTGGTGGTGGGGTACTACAGCTTCGAGTCGGATAGGCTTGATTTTGACTTCACAACCTTGATCTATGACGGCGCTCACGGCTTTCAATTGGCTGACTCCGTCTACGCTCAACTCGAACCATACATGATGTTGGGGCCTTTCTGCTACCCTGGCTTGACGGCCTTGCAAGCGCTCGATATCGACAAAGACGGTTACAATGAACTGTTGGTCTCGTTTGATTCATCAGAAGGTTGGACGGATTGGCAGTTAACAGTCGGCAGCACTCATCTGTATCATTCGTTCCCCGACTCGTTGAGATGGCAACAAGACTACGTCGTATATAACGTGAAACCATTCGTTTCCGACAGCACCGGGGATTACTACATCACCACCGAGTTCTTCTACCATGAGGTGGACATGCCCGGCATCGATATCTCCCGCACAGAAGTAAGACCGGTCTTGATCAAACCGGATGGTAGTAAGAAACGGATCAAGCTTCTGGACGACGCCAGCCGAGAGACCAACAGCATTACTAAATCCTCACATGTTTGTCGATTGGGATGTTTTGGCGAACTGATCGACAAAACCAGCCCTCTGGAACTGATACTGACCTATCAGTTCCGAAGTGAATACACTGAGTACACTCCCGACTCAATAATACACCAGTCGAATCAGAGCTCCGAACAGGCTATGTATAGCTTCAGCACCGTATCAACCGCAGATCTTGTTTGGTCCGACGACCACTTTTATTACCGTTACTACTACCATCCTGAGTTTCCGGGTTTCTATTTTACGATGTCCGATCACACCCTAACTCAGCACCGGGGAACGGACGGATCGGTTAATCAGACCTTTGACAACCTTCCTGATGGACTGAAAGACTGGGTCTATCCTTACGGTGACGAGCAATCACGATTGGTGGTTAGCAATGGCAATCAAGTTTCCCTCTATCGGATGGACATTGTTACCGGCATTGCCGACGGCCGTGATTCCCCCGCCTTACCCGAATTGTTTGAGCTTGGCCAGCCATACCCCAACCCGTTCAATGCCCAGGTTACGATTCCGGTGACGATGCTACGGGCGGGACGCTTGAGAGTCGACGTGTTCAATCTGCTTGGACGTAAAGTAGCCACCGTCTACGATGGCCCTGCCTCCGTCGGGCAGCGTGATTGTCACTGGGACGCCGAAGAGTACGCATCCGGTGTTTACCTGTTCAAAGCAACCACCAACGGTGAGACGGCAACAATCAAGGCCACTCTGCTGAAGTAATATAGCGCATTCAGTTCCAGTTCATGCGGTAGACGCGCTGGCCACCGGAGGGGGTGCTGCCCCGTCCGAAGATTTTCACAATTAGTTTCATAATCACATAGCCGAAGACGAACCCGCCCACGTGAGCCATCCAGGCTACCCCGCCACCGCCGCTGCTGCCCACCAGGGACATCAACAACTGATACGCGAACCACACACCCAGCACTACTTTGACCGGCAAAGTAATGAATTGAATAAAGAACAGAATCACCAGGACCGTGACTTTAGCACGGGGATACAGCACCATATAAGCCCCCATGACACCGGCGATGGCGCCCGAAGCACCGACCAGGGGGACGTTCGAGGAAGGGCTGAAGAGCGTATAAAGAGCAATCGCCGCCAACCCACTCGCGAGATAGAACAGCAGGAACTTGATCCGCCCGAAGTAGTCCTCGACGTTATTTCCGTAAATCCACAGGAAGAGCATGTTGCCGATCAGATGCATCCATCCGCCGTGCATAAACATCGAGGTGAACGGTGTCAACCATGCCGAGGCGGGCAGATGCGGCGTCAACTCCACCGATGAAATCAACTCATGAGGAATGTATCCGTACTGAACCGTTATCATCTGGAACCAGCGCTCTCCCTGCATGATGCTAAACAGGAAAACCAGGGCGTTGGCCACGATCAAGCCGATCGTAAAGTACGGCTTGCGAATTGTTGGAATATTATCCTTGATCGGAATGAACAACTCAACTCTCCGTGCTAATGACCGCGTTTCCTACTCTCTTTGATGACGAAATTGTAGTATTGCTCGGTGAGGTTGCCGGCCCGGTCGGTGATCAGGATGGCCAGGTGGTGAGGTCCCGGTTCGAGGGATGTTACCGGCTGCGTGACACACCGGTTGGTTTCCGGATCATAATCCACAATCTGCCACTGAGCATCGATCTTAACAACGATGCCACGGTCGTCCCCAATACCGGACAGCGTGTCCTCAGCCAGGAAAGTGATGCGCGGTCTGCGAGTGGTGTAGGCGCGACCCTCGCTGAGACTGAGTCTGGTGATCTTAGGGGGATTGTTATCGAACACCGCTGCGAATGAGCCGCCACCGAGTGACATCGCGCGCAACCCATCGGCCTCGACCTCATTGTCCAGCCATACCCAGCGATCCTCTTTTTTGTCCAGCCAGCAAATACCGCTGGGGTTCTGGTTGATGGCCCGGCTTGGAATCTTCAATGACACCTCGAAATCCTCGCGCGTCACAAACGCCTCAGGAAGAATCTCATAGTGAGCCGAGTTGAGGTGCATACTCATCTTGAAACGAGGGACGTTGCGACGCACCTCAATAAAACGCGGCTGGTAAAAGTTGGCGCGATCAAACGTCAGGGTGAGCTGTTTGTCGACAGCGATCACCTGGTTGTCACGGTATCCAATCAGGTGGATATCCAACGAATCAGAGAACTCCCTGATCTGATACGATGGATCACGTGTCATGGCCATCCCGATCCGATCAATCTGCGAGTATTTAGGTTGCGGCGGTATGAAGCAAGTGTGGCGAGTGAGATCAAAGTACTGGGGATACTCAACACCCAACAGAGAATCACCATAGTAGAGTTCGATTCGTGATTGAGACGCCATCTTGTTGCGAATATCCAGTGTCACCAGCAAACCATCTTCAACTACCTCCCAAGCCACCTTGCACCGGTCGGGCTGGCGCTCTTTCAGGCCATTGAAAATGTTGTCACGGATCACTCCGGTACCGGCAAACAGGAACAACCGCAACAGCGCCGACTCGGTTCGGCGTGCCTTAACTCTGCATTTCAACCGACCGTTCTCCAACGGGAAAACGGTAACCTCCGAAGGTTTACCCCAGACACCGCGGCCGTTGCGCAACACCGCGATGGAATCAACACCGAGGGCCTCATAGCCGGCCACCGGAGTGAAATGAAAGTCCGTCGTGTTGGCAGCCGGCGTGACCACCGAATCCAACGTGAAGATGTCATCCGGCGGTCCCCAGAGAAAGTCAAAGCGCACTTCGGAGCGGTTGCCGAAACAGTCTTCGCCGACGATTCGCGCCCGGTGCCGTCCGACTTTCTCACGACCGGAAACTCCATAGATGCCGCTGCCTTCACCGCTGCTGCTGCCTGAGAAACGATTGCCGGCTAATCTGAACAAGCGTCGCACGCGTTTGCGATCATCCGCCGCTTCGATATAATCATACTCCAGTCGTACTGCATCGGTAGTCTCAAAACTCGCCGAGTCAAGCCTGGTTTCATATAACAGATGGTCGTCGATGTAAAGCCGAAGACGGTAAATCGATTGTTTCATTCCCCCCGAACGCATCTGGTCGTAACTCTCGATGAGAAACCCGAAGGGCCGGTGCAGATAGATGAGTGTGTCCGAATGGTAGATGCCGGAACTACCCGTCGGTTTCAGATCGAGAAAAATCTTGCGACGGCCGTTGTCCAAAAGGGAGCGATCATCGGTCAACTTGATACCGATTCGGCTGAAAGTGGGCCTGATCTTATCGGCGATAGCGAAATCGTGCGACAACGGGTTGATTGGCACATTGTCGGCGGTACGTTTTTCAAAGTGCAGATGCGGACCGCCCTTGCCGCTCTGGCCGGTGTAAGCCAGAGACTCACCCTTTTCCACCCGGATGGAATCGGCCGGGAAATAGATATCCTGAAAATACCGTCGGTCGGCCAACTGTCTCGTTTTGATCCCGCTTCCGATCTTGCGGGCCAGTTGAGACAGATGGCCAAAGACATAGAGATAGCCGTCATCCCCCATAATGTACAAGCCTTTGCCGTAACCACTATACGACATGTAAACGCGCCAGACGTAGCCGTCCACCGGTGAAATGACCTCAGCGCCGATTTTCCCACCGGTTCTAAGGTCAACACCGCCGTGAAAATGGTTGTCACGAAAATCGCCAAAACCACTGGACAAGTCGATGTCCCCTTTCAGCGGCCAGCTTTCGCCCGCCCACACATTGGCGGTAAGCGCCCCAACAGCAAGCACTAACAAAGATACAACAACAGACGATAATCTTAACATAAGGGTACCGA
This sequence comes from Candidatus Zixiibacteriota bacterium, assembly GCA_030619085.1. Lineage (GTDB taxonomy): Bacteria > Zixibacteria > MSB-5A5 > GN15 > FEB-12 > JAUXCD01. The sequence goes on along the minus strand of JAUXCD010000020.1, from coordinate 8,955 downwards.
TAATCCTTGGAAACGGTTCTTTTAACTATGATACAAAAAAGATCGACCAATGTAAAATATCTTGATGGTTTCTATTGAAAAATCGTGCGGCGACGTTATATTATCAGGCTTGCCGGTGACTGCCGAACAGCCCCGGCAAGTTGAGATGTTCTGATAACCTCTGAAGGAGTGACAACGAATGTTTGATGCCCTGCGCAGGATGATCCTCCCGATCATCATAATCGTTTTGGTGTTCTTTTCGGCCATGATCGTACTGGAATGGGGCATGGGTATGTCCGGCCGCTCCAGTTATGAACAGTCCAATATTGCTGCCGTCATCAATGGTGAGGAAGTGCCCTGGCAGGTGTTCAATCGCCTCTACAACAATTTGGTGCGAGCCGAATCTGAAACAACCGACGACGAGCTTCCCGATAACAAACTCCAGGAACTTCAGGAGAAGGCCTGGCAACAACTGCTCAGCGATCGCCTGCTGATGCAACAGGTGGCCAGCCACACTATCGTTGTCACTGACGAAGAGGTCTATGCGTACCTGAAGTTTTCACCGCCGGCCGACATCCAGCAGCTTTCATACTTTCAGACCGAGGGCAAGTTTGACTACCAGAAGTATATGGGCGCTCTTGCTGATCCCCAGATGAGCCGGTATTGGGCATCAGTCGAACCGTTGGTCCGATCCGATCTCATGAAGATGAAGATGCAGGAAATGGTTATCCAGAACGCACATGTTACTGAAGCCGAAGTCAAAGATATTTTCACTACGGCCAGTGAGAGAATCAAGGTCGATATGATCAATGTCGGCTTCGATCGCTTTTCGCGCCCACCACCTCAGATCACTGAGGAAGAAAAACAAGCTTTCTACGAGGAACGACGGGACCAGTATACTGTGGACGAGCGCGCCGCGGTCACCATGGTGTTGTTGGAAAAGAAGCCGGCTCCCTATGATTGGGAGGTCACTTACGGCCGCGCCATGCTGGTGTATGATTCAATAATGACCGGCGCCGACTTTGCCGAGTTGGCCCGGGAGTTCTCGGAGGACCCCGGTTCAGCCGTCAATGGCGGTGATCTGGACTGGTTTCCGCGCGGCCAGATGGTGGAAGAGTTCGACCGCTTCGCTTTCTCTATGAAAGAAGGCGACATCTCGGAGCCTTTCCGCAGTCAACACGGCTGGCATATTATCAAACACCACGGCTACAAAGAAGCACCATTCATCCGACGCGGCGGTAAAGGTGACGAGCCTGTTCAGCAGGCCCATTGCTCGCACATCCTGATCAAAACGACCGCTTCACAGGAGACTCTTGACCTACTATACAGCCGCCTGGAAGAGTTCCGATCCGCGGCGCTATCTTCCGGCTTCCACAAGGCTGCTCTGGACACAAAGATGCGGCTAAGGGAATCGGGACTGTTTTTCCGTAACCGCAATATTCAGGTTCTCGGACGCGATATACCGGCCAGTGATTTCGCCTTTGAAAACGAAGTTGGTGAAATCTCGGGCATTATGGAAAATAACTCCGCTGTTTATGTTCTTCTGGTGGCCGATCGCCAGCCGGAAGGTCCGGCCAGCTATGAGGATGCCAAGAACAAAATCGATCTGGATATCCTAACGTACAAAGTCAACAGCCTTTGCCTCGATACTGCCAACGTTATCTATGCCGAGATTCAGACCGGGACGGACTTCAAGAAAGCCGCCGAAAAGTACGGTGAGGAAGTCGAGACACCGGATGAGTTCCGGCGCAACTCGTATGTGAAGGGATTCGGGCAGGATCCGGAAGCGATCGGCCGCGCCTTCTCGTTGAGCGAAGTCGGCCAGATCACAAAGCCGGTTGAGTATAACCAGGGCGTGGTCATTTTCCGTTTGATCGAGAGGATCCCGCCGGACCTGACGGAGTATGCTGTTCGACGTGATTCGATCCATAATGATATTCTGGTGAGGAAGCAGCAGATGTTGTTTGGAGGTTGGTTCCAGTCGTTAATAGACGAGTCCGAGATCGTCAATAATATCAAGCGGAATCGCAGCCGGTCGGACCTTATGTAGCAGATCGGGACTCGGCGCACCCGAGGACACTATAAATCTATCATTCATAGACGGGGGTCACCGACTCCCGTTTTTGTTTCGGGCAATTCAGGTATGCTATGAACACGGCTGCTTTCGGCAATCTCGAGTGCCGGAACCCACACATGTGGGTTTGTTGAAAAACCCCGAGAACCGTCATTGCGAGGAGTCCGCCGCGGCGGACGACGCGGCAATCTCAACTCGTTGGGCGACATGTAGTATGAGATTGCCGCGCTCCCTTTGGTCGCTCGCAATGACCGGAATGGGGACTTTTGCAACACTCCCATGTGGGTTTGTTGAAAAAGTCAGCATAGATAGTTGCGTGGCTTGGGATAACTTCTTCGATGCCAGTAAATTCGGCTTAGCAGCCAATTCTCGATTCAACTGTGAACAGGGCCGGGCCGGCGTCACAAAAACGCTTGTCTGACTCTTTGGGGGTCGTTATTATTCAGTGATTATGGAGAGGACGAGACACCACTGCTTTTGGACCGGCAACCTGCGAATGGCAATAAAATACTGTCATTCGGCGGTTTGCGCTGCTATTGGGAACTTTGAAGCAATAGAAGGTGTTTTGATGTATGGTGTAAACAACAGCGTCTCCGGTTGTCGCTGTAGCCAGGGGGGGATTTGATGGCCGACCGGAAGCTAAACGACGCTGCCAAAAGAAAGGAGTTTGAGGCTGAGGCGCTGCCTCACATGGATGCTCTGTATCGCACCGCTCTTCGTTTGGCGAAGAACCAGAGTGATGCTGAGGATTTGGTGCAGGAAGCTTTTGCCAAGGCGTATCGGTTCTGGGATAAATTCGAGTTGGGGTCGAACTGTCGGGCATGGTTGTTCAAGATAATGACCAACATATTCATCAATGAATACCGCTCGAAATCTCGTTCTCCGCTACAGGCCAATATCGACGATATCGACGATAATTATCTTTATGGCCAGTTGGCCGACAGCGAGATGACCGAAAATCCAGAACAGACTCTTTTCTCCAAACTATTTGATGATGATGTAAAGAAAGCGATTGAGAATTTACCTGATGATTTCAGACTGGTTGCCGTGCTTTCGTTCCTTGAGGGATTTTCCTACCAGGAAATCGCTGAGATTGCCGACCTGCAACTGGGTACGGTTAAGTCCCGGCTCCATCGGGGACGTAAGCTTCTTCAAAAGCAACTTTTCGACTATGCAGTCAGAAATGGGTACATCAAGGAAAAGGCGAAATGAATTGTCAGGACGCGCTGGAACTACTGTATGATATAATCGACAAAGAAGCCTCGGAAATAGATGCTAAGGAAGTTCAGGAGCATCTGGTGAGTTGCCGTGACTGCTTCAAGATTTACCGGCTGGAAGCCAGCGTTCAGGAGTTTATCGCTTCACGGATCGAAGGCAATGGACCTTCTCCGCAGTTGGATAGTCTCAAGAACAAGATCATACTCCGTCTGGACGGTATCGACAATGAGGCTTCGCTCGGTCAGCCCCCACGCAGCTTTGGTCTGATCGCGAAGATGCTGGTGGCGGCGGCTTGTCTGGTAATACTGATCGGCGCCGCCTCCATTGCTACCGATTACTATCGAGAGTATGTGCATTATACACCGTTGGCATCGGCGCACCATGCCGTTCACGACCGCACCTGGAACCAGCCGACTTTTGAATTGTCATCGTCCTACCTGGATCTTGATTTTTCCAACCTGGGCCACGAGCAAGGGTTCGTGCTTGTCAACAGTTCCAAAGAACAGCTTTGCGGTGTTGAGATGGCCCACTTTGTGTTCCGCAACGGCGAGTTGACCGTCTCGGTGTTTGCGGCGCCGAGTGGTGAGTACAGCATACCTGAAGGTTGCATCGATACTCAGTTATCGCTGGACGGCAAGACGTTTTTCAATCATCAGTGCAATAATTGCTGGTTGCTCTTTCACGAAGTCGGCGATGCCGTTATTATCGCTGCGAGTACCGAGATGGGTTTTGATCTGTACCCCTTTGTGCCGGTGGAAGAAGTGGTGCTCACTGATTTAAGCTTGCCTTGAATCTGAACGTAGTCTAGACTGACCGGGATGATTTTCTTCCCGGTTTTTTTGTACCGGCCCCCTGGGTTTCTTCGGTTGAAATCTTGCCATCCAGAACCTCACCAAGCTTGCGTTGCATTCCATCGAGGGGGATGTGTCGCCCGATTAGCGTTCGTGTCGTGGCTTTTGATAACCTGCTTCGGCGTGCAGGTGCTTTCGGCCGGTTCCGCTGAACTCTATCTTAATGATGACAAAAGGGAGTTGGCTATCGGAGTTCAGCATGCCATCTACGACGACGACTTCATGCTCGCCGACTCCCTGGGCTGCCTTCTTGGAGAACTATTCCCCGACGATCCGATGGGACCCTTCTCTCGCGCTGCATCTCTTCTTGGTAAAATGTTTGACCGGGAAGAACCGATTGAGAGCGAACGTTTTTTCGATTTGCTGGATACGGCTGATAGCCTGGCATCGCAGATTATCGATACCGCATCGCCAGGCACGGCCGCCTGGATGGCGTTTTATCGCGGGCATGTCAGGTCCTATCGAGCCCTGTGGGAGGCGCGGTTCGGGTCATCGATTAGGGCAATCAGGCTCGGTTATGCTGCCAGATCAGAGTACGAATGCGGACTTGAGTACGACAGCAGTTGCTATGACCTTTACCTCGGCCTTGGCTTGTACCATTACTGGAAATCGGCCAAGGGGGGCATTCTGAGGCGCCTGCGAATTCTGAAGAATGAAATGGATCGCGGTATCTCCGAGTTGCGCCTGGCCGCCGATTCATCGGCTATCTCGCGCGAGGCTGCCCGCAACTCGCTCATATGGGTCTGGCTGGACCGTGGACAATTCGATTCGGCTATCACCACGTGCGAACAGATGTCAAACCGGTTCCCGAAAGGGAAACTGTTCCTGTGGCCGCTGGCCGAGGCCTACTATCGGAGCAAGAACTATCAGCGGGCTGCGGAGGTGTATCAGCAGTTGCGCGACAAACTGGCATCCGACCCCGGCAATTGTTACAACCTGATCGAGTGTGATTACCAGCTATACCAATGCTACGATGAACTTGGCTTGGACGATGAGGCGCGCTCGGTCGCCCGGCGTGCGAGCGAGTATTTCGATAATGTGCTGAAAGAGATCAGACGCCGGCAGCGCAGTAAGATAGCTTTCCTCAGCCGCGCGGCTCGGCGGTGAGACGGGGGCACCAAGAGACCCGGCCTTCCGTGGGCGGCAGACGCCCTCGTCTGCCCCTTTGTATCCGTGGGCGGCAGACGCCCACGGAACGCCGTTTAGTAACTCCCGTGCAACTCTTCCACAACCGCCGTGATCTTGTCGACCGTCGGCAGACAGGCGGCGTCACCGTCCATACCGTAGGCGACACGCGCATCAATCGCCGTCACCAGCTTGACCGGCGCCTCTAAATGGAACAGCGCCTCTCCTGAGGTGATCACGCCGGCGATAGTTGCAGCCGAACCGCCGTGGAACCTTTCTTCGGTAACCACTACCACCTTGCCGCAATCCCTGGCGGTCTGGATGATTGCCTGTTCATCCATCGGCTTCAACGTTCGTAAGTCGACGACGCGGAGATTGATGCCCTTTTCTTTCACGACCTCGGCAACCTTGCGACACATGTGGACAGTAGCGCCGAAAGTAATGACACCGACGTCGGTGGCTTCCTCGTTATAGATACGAGCCACGCCAAATGGAATCAGTTCGTCGATATCGGGGACCGGCGTCTCGATCGGGACGCCCTCCCAATCGCGTCGATTGTACAGGGCCACCGACTCACAGAACAGGACCGGATCGTCGGTCGCCCAGGCGGTTTTGAGCAGACCGGCGGCGTCCCAGGCAGTGGACGGCACGGCTATCAGCAGCCCGGGGATATTCATCCAGGTACCGAGATTCCCTTCCGAGTGCCACATCGACCCCGCTCCCTGCTTGTAGCCGCCATAGGTGGTCCGGATCACAATCGGCATCGACCACTGTCCGTTGGAACGTTGGTAGGTGGTGGCGATGCGATCCTTCAGTACCTGATAGGCCGGCGACATGTAATCCAGAAACTGAATCTCCGGAATCGGTCGTCGTCCCTGATAGGCGTGTCCCAAAGCACGACCGAGAATCCCGGCCTCGTCCAACGGCGTGTTGAAGCTGCGATCATTACCGAACTCACGCTGGAGATTCTTGGAGACAAGGAACACTCCCCCCTTCCCCTTCATCTGGGTATGTTTTTTGGACTCCTCAATCATATGCCCGGAGAAATCAGCCACATCCTCACCGAACATAATCACGTCCTCGGTCATGTGAAACAGATCGAACAGCGTGTAGTTGATGGCGAACCGCATCGTCATCGGTCCCACCTTTTCAGGCAACTCAGGGGACGGGTAGTACTTCTTCTCGTGGTACTCCTTGAACTTGGCCGCGCGATCTACCTTTGATGCGTCACGGTAGCGTTTCCAGGTCTCAGTGGTCTTGTCGAAATCATGCGAGTAAATCCTGGAGGCCACATACTCAGTTGTCTTGGGAGTAAAGTCAGCAACGGCAGCGGCGGATTGTTCGGTGATATCCTTGTCGATCTTATCCCACAGGTCGGTGACGAATTTGGGCGTGACGATGCCGTCGTCCAGAAAGGTGTTGATTGTTTTCAAGAGGCAGTCGTTGTAGGTGTGCCAATCCTGCTCGACCGGGTCCATGTAGAACGATTGGTCATCAGAACCGGAGTGGGAACCCTCACGCGTAACCCGCACGTTCAACAACACCGGACCCTTGCGGGAGCGGGCGTATTCCACCGCCTCGGCCGCCTTGGCCAGAGCCTCCTTGACATCAGTGCCGTCCATCTGAATGATCTTCAATCCGAAACGCTGATAACCCTCAAACGGAGTGGTCGGGTCACCTTCCGGGAACTGCTCCTCGACCGACACCGAGATAGCCCAGCCGCAGTTGTAGATGGCAAAGATGGTCGGTGATTTATCGAAGGTAGCATAAAAAACCGCGCGGCCGAACTCCGGCGATGACGTGGAGCCTTCTCCGATAGAGCAGAAAACGACCGCGTCCTTCGGGTAGGCTCCGCCGGGAAACAGTGACTGCTCCGACACCGGTGTGCGGTGGATGATGGCGTCGCCGATTCCGGCCGCCTCCAGAGCGTGCGACCCGGTTGGTGACGCCTGCGGAATAATCGAGAGGTGGGGATAAGCCGAGTGGGCCGGGATCAGCATGCCACCGGTAGCCTTGCCGCGGGCGTCGCCGATCGCTTCCAACATCTTCTGGTAGATGTCGGCGCCACGGTGCATGTCGAAGGCTTTGTTGCGATAGTAACCGACCATCGGATCAGTGATCAGGAGGTTGTCGGCAAAGGCGACGTCGGCCAGCTCTTTGCCACCGCACCCGATGAAAAACCGGTTGTACCCCTTGCGCAGGAGGAGCTTTTCCTCCCGCTCAATACGCCGTGCCGTCAACATCGAACTCAACATCTTGCGCAGTTGCGTCGGCGTCTTGCCGGAATACTCTTTCAGCCGCTGATTTGCTTTCGGTTTTGCTTTGATCTTCTTGTCGAAGCTCTTCACCCCATCTATCACTGCTAAAATATCCACAACCGGGTCTCCTTGGAGATTGATCGATTATTCCATCTCATGGCTTCTTTGCTCGTCGGATAGATAAACGCCTGATATCTGAAAATGCTCCCGAAAACTACGGTTTTTTGCCGCCGAAGCAAACTTGATATTGAGGAGTGGCGCTTGGGCCGGGAACGGCGGCGACATTTCGCTTGCGAGCACCAGGCCGTGACGGTAGTTTCCTGACAAAATCATTCTGCCCTCAAAGAAAGGACTGAATATGCGTAAACTCACTCGCAAGTCGACCACCCGCCGTTCCATCTCTGCCGAAGACCTGTTTAAGCTGCGTCTGCCGACCAGTGTTGCCCTGGCGCCGGATGAGAAGAAGGTCGCCTACACCGTCGAACGCATGGACAAAAAGGAAAACAAGTATTTCAGCAACATCTTCCTGTTTGATCTCACGGCGCGCGAAGAACGGCAGTTCACTCACGGCGATCACAATGACGGTCAGCCGGTGTGGTCGCCCGACGGCGGTCAAATTGCCTTCGTCTCGACCCGCGACAAAAAAACGGGCATATACACCATGCCGACCACCGGCGGCGCCGAGAAGCAACTGATCGAAATCGAAGGAACCATCATCGACCTGCAATGGACGCCGGACGGCAAACAACTACTGTTCTGCCTCCGTTACAACGACTCGCATTTTATCAAAGACGAAAAGAAGAAGAAAGAACCCCCGGTTTATCGACACATTACGCGCCTTTTCTATCGCATGGACGGCGCCGGTTTCGTCCCCAGGGATACCTTCCAGGTGTACACCTTGGACGTCACATCCGGCAAGCTGAAGAAAGTCACCAGAGGCAGGCGAGACAACTTCTTTGTACGAATTGCGCCGAACGGGAAGTTCGTAATATATGTTTCCAACCGTGATCGCGACCCGGACATGTACGGCTTGCACCTGGATTTGTTTGTCATGTCGCTCACGGGTCGCAAAGAGCGTCGCATCCCGACTCCGACCGGACCGGTATTTACTCCCGGCATATCTCCCGACAGCAAGAGCGTCGTCTATCTGGGTCATGACCGAGCACGCGATGCCTGGGGCGTAGCCAACGTGCACGTTTGGAAAGTCGGGCTGAGCGGACGACCGAAGGCAGCGGATCTCATGCCGAAGTTTGACCGGATGGCGTATGATCAGTCTATCACCGATACCGGCGATGTCGGTGAAGTGTCATCGCCGGCATGGTCGGCCGACGGCAAGCGGATTTTCTTTCTATCCTCCGACACCGGCGTTACCAACTTGTTCAGCCTGCCGTCGAAAGGCGGACGACCAACGCGCATATTCGACGGCAAGTGTCATATCAAGGGCTACTCG
>JAUXCD010000051.1 GCA_030619085.1 Candidatus Zixiibacteriota bacterium | reverse complement strand
CGGGCTGTGTGAGGCCCGCTAAGCGGGTATTTTATTTGACCGGCATCGTTGACGGGCCTGAAAAAACAGCATATATTCTTGTATAATTTTCGCATCTGGAGAGGAAAGATCATTGGCGGGCATAAATCAGCGTAAAAGACAGATTTACGAAAAATCTACGCTCTTTCTGGGCCGTGTCTGTTATCGACTGGGCTTGAAACCGAATTTTCTGACAGCAGTCTCGTTCACCTGCTCGATTGTCTCAGGCATTTTCTTTTGGAAAGGGGAGATGCTTTGGGGTGTTTTCTGGATGTTGATGACCGCTTTCACCGATATGCTCGATGGTTCCACGGCGAGAGCCGGCGATATGGGCACTGTGTTTGGCGGTATTCTCGACCATGTTGCGGACCGCTACGGTGAGTTCTTTATCCTGGCGGGAATTACTCTGTCTGGTGCGGTGCACCCCGGATGGGGCCTGTTTGCTCTGTTTGGGATGCTGATTGCCAGTTATACGCGGGCGGCGGCGGAGTCGATCGGCAAAATCGAGAACTGCGCCGTGGGAATCATGGGACGGTTGGAGAAGTTTCTGATAATAATTTGCGGCTCGGTTGTCGAGCATTTTATGCCGACCAGTACCTGGCCCAAAGGCGGCTGGCTTGAATTAGCCCTGATCATTGTGGGGGTGGCCTCCACCGTCACCGCCGTGCAGCGATTGGTTTACACCAAAAAAGTCCTCGGTAACAAGAGGGAAGTTTAGCGCCGACCGGCATGTGGATTTAATCTCCATCAGACTCTCAATAATCACACAGGAGCATATTTTGTTCAAATGGACACTATTCTTGGCGGCTATTGTTGCCTTGTTCATAGTTGGTTGCGGCGACGATGACAACCCGGCCAACTCCGGCCCGGATACGGAAGCGAAATACTACTATCGTGCCCCCGGCTATGGAACGGTCTCTATCGAAATATACACCACTTCCACCGACAACCGGTTCTACATGCAATATCTCTCCGAGCTGGAGCAGGTGACGTTCGGCTCCGGCGATACAATCGGCAGCAGTTCCGAGATCATCCCCCTGGCTTCAGGCAACAGTTGGATATACGCCATAACGGCTTTCGACTCGCTCGGAAATGTTCTGGGCAATGCCGTTGATACCTTTGCCGTGTCGCGCGACACCACCATCGATAACGAAACCTGGTATGTGCTTCTTAGGGAGGGCGAACCGGACAATCTGGGTATCAACCGCTCCGATGGGTATTGGTCGCGCACGGTGACTCTAAGCCCTGGCACCAGCAACATCGCGGCGCTGGGCGAGCCGTACCTGTCGTCCAAATTCCCGGCCACGGTCGGTCAGGTTTTCGCCAATGAAACCGGCTACCGAACGGTTGTACTTGACATCGACACGATGGTGACGGTCTCGGCCGGCAGCTTTGAGTGTTACAAGTATAAAAAGACGCCGCAGTGAGCAGCGGGTAAGCGCGAACAGGAACTTCAATCATTGAGGATACAAAGAAATTGATTACGGCGATTGGCAACCCGGTTTACGACTACATCAAGACACAGAAAGTCAACCCCAGCGGCCGCGTGCTTTCGGGATGTTCCACCAATGCCGCGTTGGCCCTGGCCAAGCTCGGCGAACGCACCCGGCTAATCGGCGCGGTGGGGGATGACTTTGCTGAGCAGTTTGCAAAGGACCTGACCCGGTTCAATATTGAACATCACCTGCTGCCGTCCAAAGAGACCGGCGGTTTCTCCCTGATATACTACGACGATTATGGCAATCGCACGCTGGATCTTCTGGGCCGTGCGGACGCTATTGACCATATCGATCCGGACCTTTACCGCGAATCCGAGGCGGTTCTGATAGGTCCGATACTTGGTGAAGTATCCCTCGACATGGTCCGCGAACTGCGCGCAAATTTCAAAGGCCTCTATTTCTGCGACCCGCAGGGACTGCTTCGCGGCGCCGATGAGAACGATCGCATTTTCCACACCAAGGTGGACGGCATCGAGCAGGCGCTGTCGGTGTTTGATATCGTCAAGCCTAACGAACTCGAAGGCATGATACTGACTGGTATCGATTGCCGACAGGACCCATACGAGGCCGCTCGTATCATCAAATCCTGGGGACCGAAAATCGTTATTGTCACCCTGGCCGAACTCGGTTCGGTCGTGTATGACGGCAACGATTTTATCGATATCCCGCCGTTCGAAACGGACGCACTCGACGCCACCGGTTGCGGTGACACCTACATGGCCGGGTTCGCCTTTGAGTATCTCAAGACCGGAGGCGATCTTTTCCGCGCCGGATGTTTCGCATCATGCACTTCATCGATCATGCTGGAAAACACCGGCCCGGATTTTCCGCTCACGGAGGCCGAGGTGCGACGCCGTCAGAAAACGCTGATGGCCATGAGTGATTTCCGCGTCAAAGTAGCCGTAAATCAGAATTAGGCAAACGGCCACCCCGGGGCGGCCGTTCATCTATAAGTATGCGACGTATCCTCAAGTGGGGATGTCGCCCGCCAACCACTCCGCAGATACGAGGATATAGCAATATGCAAGACTCCGTCTTTTTCAAAAGGCAGAGCAAACGCTCTTACCTGGACAGACCGGTGCCGGATGATGTCCTGCGGCGGCTGTTCGATATAATCCGCTGGACGCCATCGTGTGCAAACAAGCAGCCCTGGCGGTTTGTCGTGGTCTCAGACGGTCCACATCGCGAAAAACTGAACATGTCGCTGGCCAGCGGCAACGAGTGGGCCGCCAAAGCTCCGCTCATGGTCGCCCTGGTGGCTCGTGAGAGCGATGACTACAGCCGCGATGACGACCCCGTGAAGTATTACCAGTTTGACAGCGGCATGGCTTGCCTGAGTCTGCTTCTGGGCGCTGCGCACGAAGGACTGATGGGACATCCCATGGCCGGCTTCGACGCACATGCGGTCAAAGAAGCGCTCGACATACCGGACGAGTATCATGTCATGTGCCTGGTGTCGCTGGGCTACGAGGGGACGGCCGACCTGCTCGATGAACTTACGCGGGCCAAAGACGAAGCCGAGCGCACACGCAAACCGATAAACGAAATCATTACGAAAGAGAGATTCGAGTTCTAATGGACAATATCATTTTTGAGGACTTCCAGAAGATCGATATCCGGGTGGGGGAGATAATCGAGGTGAGGGATTTCGACCGCGCCCGCGTTCCCACCTATAAACTGAAAATCGATTTCGGTAGCGAGATCGGCGTCAAGTGGTCTTCCGCTCGCTACAAGGAAGACTACACCCCCGATCAGTTGCTGAACTGCCAGTGCCTGGCCGTGGTAAACCTGGCGCCGAGAAACGTAGCCGGCTTCATATCTGAAGTGCTGGTGCTGGGTGTGGACAGAGACGGCGGCGGTATCTCGCTGGTGACGCCGCTGGACAAAGCGGTTTTGGGCGCAAGGCTGTACTAAAAGAAATTCGCTCTACGCCTTTATGCCGTCGAAGAGAAACGACACCAGGTATTCCTCCGTCTGGTGACGCGTCATCTTGCGGTCCCGGTATTCACGGTTTAGCAGGGCGCCGATAATCATCGAGACGAGGTGCCCGGTCAGATCAACCTCGTAGTCGGCCCGAATCTCACCGGTTTGAACACCGCGGTGGATAATCTCATTGACATAACCCTGGAAATGCCGCTCCAGGTCGAGTCCTTCCAGCGACACACCGGCGTGATTGAGGGCGTTGTTGATGAACAGGTAGAATCGCTGCTGGTCGGAAAACAGTTTGGTGTTGACGACCAGTGCCTGGTACAGGTAAAGAATGCGATCGCGCGCCAAAACCACCCGTTCGTTCCTGCGAATCTCAGCCACCCATCCGCCCAGGTAATCATCGAACACCAGAATCGCAAATTCCAGAAGGTGCGTCTTGGATGGGAAGTACTGAAAGAAGGAGCCCTTGGAGATGCCCGCCTGCCGGCAAAGTTGATCGATAGCCAAACCGTCGTATCCGAATTTCCCGAACAGGTTAATGGCGGTGCGATACACGCGTTCTTTCTTGTCTGCCGGCAGCCTTCGAAACGTATCAGTTACAATTCTCCGCTTTACCAGATCGACAATCACGTTTTCATCAAGGGCCATGCCAAGTCCTTTCGTAACATTCGCCGCCTACACCGCGAGGAGACAACGACTTCTCGCGATATGACCAAATAGTCATATATGATGAACTAAATATATATTATGGAAACTTGATGTCAATTAAAGATTGACACTCCCGGTAGCCCAATCTATATTCGTTCGCGCAATAAGAAGTAATGAAATATATCACCACATATGAAGGGAATCAGGAAAATGGCTAAAGTCCGAGTGGCAATTATCGGAGTCGGCAACTGTGCCTCATCGCTGGTGCAGGGCGTCGAGTTTTATAAGAAGGCCAAGGATGATGATTTCGTTCCGGGTTTGATGCACGTAAACCTGGGCGGCTACCATATCCGCGATATCGAGTTCTCCGCGGCCATCGACATCGACAAAAACAAGGTCGGCAAGGACCTTTCCGAGGCGATCTTCACCAAGCCGAATAACACCTACAAGTTCTCGAAAGTACCGAAGACTGGTGTCACCGTACAGCGCGGTATGATGCACGACGGCCTGGGCTATTATCTTTCTCAGATTATTGAGAAGGCTCCCGGGGACACCGTTGATATCGTCAAACTGCTGAAGGATACCAAGACGGATGTCGTGATCAACTACCTGCCGGTGGGTTCGGAAGAAGCCACGAAATGGTATGTTGAGCAGATTCTCGATGCCGGCTGCGGCCTGGTCAACTGTATTCCGGTCTTTATCGCCCGCGAGCAGTACTGGCAGAAGCGGTTCGAGGAGAAGGGCCTGCCGGTTATCGGCGATGACATCAAATCGCAGGTTGGCGCGACTATCGCTCACCGTGTGATGACCCGGCTGTTTTTGGAGCGCGGCGTGAAACTGGAAAGAACCAGCCAGCTCAACGTAGGCGGCAACACCGACTTTTTGAATATGCTGGAGCGCTCGCGTCTGGAATCCAAGAAGATCTCCAAGACCAACGCCGTTACCAGTCAGCTCGATTATGATATCGGTCCGGGCAATGTCCATATCGGTCCGTCCGATTACGTCGAGTGGCTGTCGGATCGCAAATGGGCGTATATCCGTATGGAAGGCACCACGTTTGGCAACGTCCCGTTGAATGTCGAGATGAAGATGGAGGTTTGGGACAGCCCCAACTCCGCCGGCGTTGTTATCGATGCCCTTCGCTGCTGCAAGCTGGCTTTGGACAACGGCCTGTCGGGCGCGATACTCGAACCGTCGTCCTATTTCAAGAAATCTCCGCCGGTGCAGTACACCGATGAAGAAGCGCGTCGTCTGACTGAAGAATTCATCACGAAATACGGTTGGAAACAGACCGCGGTGAAGCGGACTGGCCCGATGAAAGTTGCCGCCAAGAAACCGCAGGCCAAGAAACCGGCCGTCAAAAAGACGACCAAGGCGAAGGCCACTTCCAAAAAGCGGGTTGTCAGAAAGAAAAAGTAGTTCTTTGCCCGTTTGAATTTGGTTAAGTTAACCGGCGATAGCGATATCGCCGGTTTTTTTATGGGAGTAGTACGGGTGTTACTTGTACTCGCTAGGTCCGTAAACGCACAGACATGAAGAAAAAACAGCGACAGCACGATCCTTGCCTGATCACTTTCGAAGGTATTGACGGCTGCGGCAAAACAACGCAGGCGATGCTGGCCTTCCGGTTTTTGTCGGGCAAAGGCATGAAGGTGAAACTGCTTCGCGAACCCGGCTCTACCAGGATATCCGAGCAGATAAGGGATATCCTGCTGAATCGGAAAAACTCCATGTCTGACATCACCGAGCTTCTGCTGTACGAGGCCGCCCGGTCGGAGATTGTGTCCAGGGAAATCGCGCCATTGCTGGCCTCCGGGTATATAATTCTGTGCGATCGTTTCTACGACAGCACTACTGCTTATCAGGGCTACGGCCGCAAACTGGATATCAAGATGGTGCGGGCGCTGCACAAGGTGGCCACGGGCAATATTGCTCCCGATCTCACCCTGCTTTTTGATCTCGACCTCAAAACGGCCTTTTCCCGGCGCACCCAACAGCTCGACCGCCTGGAGTCACAATCCAAAGCGTTCTTCAATCGCGTCCGTCGGGGATTTCTGGAGATCGCTCGCAAGGAACGGCGGCGCGTGAAAGTTGTCGATGCCGCCCGTCCAGTCAAGGTAATCTTCGCCGATGTCAGTAGAATTCTTACCAAGAAACTGAAAATCGATGAATCAATCAGCCGCTCCAATTGACCGCCAATCCCTGCTGGTGTCAGTCCTGTTGATTATTGTGATGGTGATATGTGCCGGTGGGATGAGCGTGTGCGTGCTGTCGGATCCGGGCCTGAAAGATGCCTACATCATGACGCGGGTAGCGTTGCAGATACAGCGTCTCTACCCGGAAGGAGTCGACTCAGGACGGATGCTGACCGCCGCGCGCGAAGCTATGTTTAAACGGCTCGATCGGTATTCAAGCTATGTTGATGACCATTATTTTGACCAGATGGATGAGGAACTCACGGGCGGATACTACGGTATCGGCATTACCGTGGTCCGCGACGAGTTGGGTCTGATGGTGATATCGGTCCGGGAGAACGGCCCGGCCGGCCGGGTGGGGCTTCTCTCCGGAGATATAATTATCGCGGCCGATTCAGTCAGTCTGGTCGGTATGCCCACCAGCGGATCCGCAGCGCTGCTTCGGGGACCCGAAGGCACCGAAGTGCTGATATCATTCGTCCGTCCGGCTGTGGCCGACACAGTAGAGGTGGGTATTACCCGTGAGCGTATCCCCCTGATGCACATACCCTTTGCCGGGTTCACGCCTGACAGTATGATATATATCCGCCTGCTTGATTTCGAGGCGGGGGCCACCGATGATCTCCGAGCAGCGATTGATTCGCTGACCGCCGACACGACCCACCCCGCACCGCAAGGTCTGATACTCGATCTCAGGGGCAATCCGGGCGGGCTTCTGTTGGAGGCTTACCGGACGGCGGACCTGTTTTTAGCTGACGGTGCGATGGTCGTGGGGACTACCGGACGCTCACGGTGGGAAAGCCGCCAGTACTTCGCCTCCGGACCGGATGAAACCAACGGACTGCCGGTGGTAGTGGTGGTCGACCGGGGTTCGGCATCGTCATCGGAAATTGTCGCTGGAGCCCTTCAACAGGCAAGCCGGGCGGTATTAGTCGGTGACACTACATTTGGGAAGGGTTTGGTTCAGGGGTTTGTTCGCTTTCCTGACGGTGACGGTTTACGTCTGACGGTCTCACGGTATTACGTCGGGGATGGTATCTATCTGAACGCGTTCGACTCGGTCCTCAACGATACCGGTCGGGGTCTGGCTCCTGACTACTGTTTTGACTTTGTCTATCGCGCAGGATTCCCTTTAGCTCTGGAGAATTCGCTGCTGCTGCAGGAGTTCGCCAATCTTTACGATGACGATATCATCGCCGCCGCCGACAGTGGCCAACTCGCTGACCTATGGATAGAAAGATTCAGCCGGTATGCGAGCAGAAAAGAGTTCACTTATCGCTCACGAAGCACCCAGGTGGCGGCGCTGATGGCGGAGCTGGCTAAGCTGGAAGAAAGCGGGGAGGATGTTCACCGGTTGATCGACAGAGTGCTGAAACGCTCGCAGAGCGACGACGATAAGCAGTTTCTGGTAAATAAAGACTACATCAAGTCGCGTCTCAAACAAATTGCTATCGAACGACGGTATGGCACTTACGAGGCTTATAAACGGGTTATGGTCAGAGAGCAACCGGTGATCAGGTTTGCATCGGAAATTCTTCGGGAGGCGAAATAGTGCCCGACCTGGCTGTGTACATACTCTGCGGTCTCTCCGCCGGCCTGCTTGGTGGATACCTGGGCCTGGGGGGTGGTATCGTCATGGTTCCATTCCTAACCGTAATCGCCGGGCTGGATTTCAAGGTGGCCGTCCCGGTCAGTGTGACCGCCATTGTATTCAATTCGTTCGCATCCTCCAACGAGTACCTCAAGCGCGGCATGGTTGATCTGGAACTGGTCATAATCCTGGCCATCTTCATGGTAATGGGCAATATCACCGGAAGTAACCTCAGCCAAGTGGTGCCGGCCGAATTCAGTCGCCTGGTTTTTACTGTTCTGCTGGTGTACACGGCTTTCTCGCTGCTCAAGGGCCGAAAAACAACCGAGCGGCTGGCATTTTCTGATAATCGCAGGAAGTTCTTTACCATCTGCGTTTTCCTGGCGTTTTTCACCGGCATTATGGCCGGCCTGTTGGGCGTGGGCGGTGGTGTCATCCTGGTGCCGGTGCTGTATCTGATGATCGGGCTGCCGCTGACTACCGCCCGGGGAACCTCGGCGTTGATGATCGGCTTTTCGGCCGCGGCATCCTCGACCGTCTATTTTCTAAACGACAGCATCAACTTCTCGGTGGTGGCTCCGGTGATCCTGGGGATTATCATCGGTGGCAAACTGGGAGGTTTCCTGGGTACTCTGGCCAAGCCGGTGGTGGTCAAGGTCATGTTTTTTATCGTGATGCTTTACCTGGCCTTCAGACTCGGATATGATCCGTTGATGGAACTGCTATGAAGGAAAATTACTTCGACACCACGCCTCTGATCAAGTGGCAGCGCTGGTCCTGGTATATCTTCTCTGCCTATTTTGCATTGGTGACCGTACTGTTTGTGGCCGGGAGTGGGATTGCCGAAACGTTGACAGTCTGGGGGATTGTCGGTATTCTGGTTTCGACGCTGTTGAAAATCTTTCTGTTCGTGATACAGTTTCAGAAAGCCGGGTTGTTTAGGTTCAGTTTACTGAGTTACTTACTGGTGGTGATTCTCCTGTCCACCGTCATACTAAAGTACTGGATTTTATGAAGACTGTCATATTCTGCGATTTCGATGGTACCGTCACGCGCCGCGACGTGGGTTACACCATGTTCCACCACTTTTCCAACGGAAAAAACGATGAACTGATGCCGGACTGGAAATCAGGTGCGTTGTCGAGCCGCGACTGCCTACTGAGAGAGGCGGAAATGATCCATGCCACCGAAGACGAGATCAGGCAGTACCTTAACGGCTTTGAGATTCAAGACGGTTTCGCGGAATTTGCCGAGCATTGTCGCCGCAGCGAGACTGAACTGGTAATCGTATCGGACGGCCTCGATCTCTATATCGACCATCTCCTTAAGCGAGACAAAATATCAGGGTTTGAGATTCTGTCCAATCACGGCAGGGTGGAGGGCAGGCGGATGGTGGTGGAATTCCCGCACAAGAATCACACCTGCCCGCGCTGCGGCAATTGCAAAGGCGAGCGTATTGAGGAGTTTCGCGCGCGTCACAAGGAGGAATACCGGGTTGTTTTTATCGGTGACGGGTATTCCGACGTGTGCGCTACGGGAGTCGCCGATATAATCTTTGCCAAAAAAGACCTTGAACAATACTGTGTGAAAAGCAATATTGCCTACTACAGATACCATGACTTTTTTGACGTTACCCGACAGTTACTCGCGTGGCGATTTCTGAGTCAACCACGCTAATAGTTGAAATACGGAGCGGATGATGAAAGCTATAATCATGGCGGGGGGATTCGGTACGAGATTACGCCCACTGACTATCAACGTCCCCAAACCCATGGCCCCTATCGGCAACTCCCCGATGATGGAACACGTTTTATCGTTGTTGGTCAAACACGGCATTACTGATATTACCTCGCTATTGTATTTCCAACCCGATAAGATAAAGGACTACTTTGGTGACGGCAGCGCTTTCGGCGTTGACATGAAATACATTCTTCCCGATGAGGATTACGGGACGGCGGGCGCGGTTCGTTATGCAATGGCGGACGCCAACGAGCCGGTGCTGGTTATATCGGGCGACCTGGTTACTGATTTCGATCTCACCGAGGCGATCAAATGGCACCGTCAGAAAAAGGCCGAGGCGACGCTCCTTTTGACCCGGATGGAGAACCCGCTTGCCTACGGCATCGTGATTAGCGACGATGACGGCCGCATTGTTCGTTTCTTCGAAAAACCGTCATGGGGCGAGGCGTTTTCCGATACCATCAACACCGGAATATATCTTCTCGAACCGTCGGCTGTCGAAATGATCCCGATGAAGGAAAGTTTTGATTTCTCCCAGAACCTCTTTCCCGAGATGCTAAAACGGCAGATGGGTCTGTACGGCAAGATCATGGACGGTTACTGGAAAGACGTGGGCAACGTCGATGAGTACCACCGTTCGCATATCGATCTGTTCGACGGCAAACTGAATCTTGACCTGAAGTGGAAGAAAGAGAAAAAACGGGATCGCATCGTCTATCGCGGCTCCAACGTTCACGTTGGCAAGGGCGTGGAACTCACCGGTATGGTAATCCTGGGCGACGATGTTTACGTCGAGTCCGGCGCCAAGCTGCACAACTGCGCCGTAGGACACCGCACACGGCTGGGGGCCAGTTGCGAACTGCAGAACTCCGTCGTCTGGTCGGATAATTCCATCGGCCAGGAGACGGTGATCAGCCGAAGTATCGTCTGTCGCGGCAGCGTTATTGGCCGCAATGTTCAGTTGATGGATAACGTTATTGTTGCCGACGAGTGCACGATCGGTGATTCGGCCACCGTGAAAGCCAACTGTAAGATTTGGCCGGGTAAGACAGTGGACATCGGTGCCACCGTGTCGACGTCGATGGTCTGGGGGGAGAAGTGGAACCGGGAACTGTTTACTGCCTCAAAAATCACCGGCCTGGCGCTGGTTGAAATCACTCCGGAAATGGCCGTGCGGGTGGGCGCCGCATTTGGAGCTTTTCTCGGGCAGGGCAATGCCGTTGTCACCAGCCGTGACGCTTCTGATAATTCCCGACTGCTCAAGCGCGGTCTGATCTCCGGTCTGTTGGCGGCCGGTGTCAATGTCTCTGACTTCGAAACGTTGCCGGTGCCGGTCGTTCGCTACGGTCTGACGAAAGGCAAATATGGCGCGGGGATTTATATCCGACATAACCCGGATGACTACCGCTTGATCGACCTGATCTTCTTTGACGGCAACGGTGTAGACATGCCGACCGCCAAGCTTAAGAAGGTGGAGCGCATGTATTTCGGCGAGGATTTTGAGCGCGCATCACTGGACAATATCGGGCATCTCGATACACCGGAAAGGGTCCTGGAAGAATACCGGGCCAGCTTCATGTCCAACATCGATGCCGACTCCATCCGCAAGGCAGGATTCAAGGTTGTTATTGACCATTCCAACGGCTCGTCCAGCGAGATATTCCCCACTCTCTTTTTTATTCTGGGAATCTCTGCCATCGAACTCAACGCCAGTCAGAACCCGCGCAAATTTTCAAGCTCACCGGAAGAGTACGCCCAGGCCATCGTTCAGATGTCCTCGATAGTCTCTTCGCTGAAGGCGGATATCGGCTTCTTGCTGAACCCGGCCGCGGAGAAGCTGGGGGTCGTTGATGAGTTGGGCATTCCGGTCGACAGCCAGACACTGCTGCTGGTGGTGCTGGATCTGTTTTTGCAGACTCATCACGCGAAAAAGATTGCTGTGCCCGTCACGGCCTCGATGGGCGTGGAGGAAATCGCCGGTCAACACGGGGTGGAAGTTATCAGGATTCCGGACAATCATCTTTCCATGATGGAGATTCACCGCAAGGACGAGGTTGATTTTGTCGGTGGTACTCGCGGCGGCGTGCTGTTCCCCGGGTTCCAGCTTGGGGCGGATGCCATGCTTTCGGCGGTGAAGATTCTGGAGATGATGGCGCAGACCAAGAGTCGGTTCGGCAAGCTGCGTACAAAGTATGAACACTTCAGTCGACAGCAGGTCTCGGTTCCCTGCCCGTGGTCAAAGAAGGGGACGGTGATGCGTAAACTGATCACCGATTCGGCCAAGAAAGAGCGGCAGCTTATCGACGGTGTGAGGATATTCGAGGACAGCGGCTGGGTGCTGGTGGCGCCGGACCAACTTACGGCCTCGTTCAATATCGCCGCTGAGTCGACGTCAAAGGAAGAGACCGCATCGCTGATAAATCAATACAAGTCGGTGGTGGAAGAATACCAGGCGGGCTGACTCAGATCCGTTTTCGGACCGGTCCGCGCGTGTAATTACCCGATTCTATTTATCCCTTGTTGTATGTATAAAGTCCTGCAGGCAGGCGTTTGACCGAACTGGAAGAAAGGCGAAGTGCCGGTAAGGTCTGGTTATTTGCTGTCGGAGCTTAAGGTGGCGGGTTTTTCTTCGTCACGCCCCCGGATGATCAGGGCGATCGGAATCAGGACGCAATAACCTAAAACCAGCAGAATCGGCGCCAGGGTGATCGAGCCTTGACTCAGGGTGATGTATCCAATGACAATCACCACTATAGCCAATGCCAGCACCAGGTAATTCTTCTTGCCGAACGGCCACTTGAACTCGTCATCGACGAGATTGTTTTTCTTTGTCTTTTCAGCCATGATTTCTACGCTAGAAAACTCATATCCTTATATTTGTCAAGTGTTTTTACGTTCAAGCGGGGCCAATGGTTCCCTTGAGGCCGTGCAGGTCCATAAGCCCGCCGCCCAGACAAACATCAAGAGTTGTCGGACCTCTTCGTCGGCAAAAGCCGCCTCGGTAAAAGAACAAGCAAAGAAAAAAGCGGAGGCCAGGATAGCTCCCCCCAGATAGGCACGGTGCCGGTTTTCCAATGCGGCAGCTCGCCAGCCTTTCCATAGGGTCAGAAGCAGGGCGA
Source organism: Candidatus Zixiibacteriota bacterium (assembly GCA_030619085.1). GTDB lineage: Bacteria > Zixibacteria > MSB-5A5 > GN15 > FEB-12 > JAUXCD01. Next base: position 1,527 of record JAUXCD010000051.1, on the reverse strand, counting down.
GCCATATCCCGAGGAAAAACAGAGCTCCCGGAATGCCGGCCACGGCGGCGACATTCAGTAAATCGTTATGCGCGTGGGCGTGTTTGCGGATCTCCGGGATGTCGGGTCTGAGTTTTGCGGTATAGGCCGCCTTGAAATTGCCCTGTCCGACGCCGAAAAGAGGATTTTCGCATACAATCTTGGCGGAGTTCTTCCAGATAAATGTCCGGGAGCCTTCGTACTCACCTCCCAGGTCCTGCGCCAGACGGCCATCCAGACCCCGGATCAGCCCCGGGGCCAGAGTCGCTACGGTAATTATAATCACCAGAATGGCGACCGCGGAATACTTGAAGAATCGCTTTCCCAGCACGAAGCCGGCAATGATCAGCACCAGTGCCAGCGCGGCAATCGGTCCTCGTCCGTAGGTGAGCAGGGTCGCAATGATGCCGAGCATCGATGCCGTCAGGCACAAAAGGCGCAGAGGCCGTGTCAGTGAATTGGTGCCAGCTACGGCGAAAGCCAGGAGAAAGATCGAAGCTGTTCCGTAGTAATTGCCGAAGGTCAGGCGGTGCGCGAAACTGCCGGAAACGCGATAACCGAAATCCGGTGCCATCACCGGGGAAGAGTCTTTGAACCAGTTGATACCGGTGAAGTGCTGTAGCAGTCCGTAGATTGAAACCAATAGGACCGCCACGGCAAAAGCTGTAATCAGCCGGTTACGCTTCCCGTTTGATTTCAGGAGGTACACTCCAATCGGCACGGCACAGAATAGCCATTCCTCTTTCATGATCAGGGTCGACGCCAGCGGGGTGCGGTTCACCAGTGCGGAAAGAAAGAGCCAGAGGACATACAGCCCAACGAAAACATAGAACCATTTCAATGCTGACGGAAACGGGTTGTAACGTTTAAGCGAAGCGACGGCGGCGAACAGAATGAGACTCAAACCGAGTGCTGTCTGCGACGCGGCAATTGAGACTGTGGAGGTGACGATGAATATCAGGTAAAGATAGAAAAGCGTGGTGTCGAGATACTTTTCGCTTTGACCGGACATCAAATCAGGTCGCTCTCAATCATTTCGACCAGAAGGTGGATAATAAAAATATGCTCTTCCTGAATGCGCTGGGTTGACGGGTGGGGGATAATCAGGGCCCGGTCCACCAAACCGGCGAGAGTCCCGCCGATGCCACCTAACAAGCCGGCTGTAAGCATCCCGCGGTCACGGGCCGTTTTCACGGCTTGCACGAGGTTGGGAGAGTTGCCGGAGGTTGAAATCACGAACAACAAGTCGCCTTTCTGTCCCAGACCTTCCACCTGCCGGGCAAAAACGTTCTCGAATCCGAAATCATTGGCAGCGGCCGTCATCACGGCAATGTCGGAACACAGGGCCAACATCGGCAATGACTGGCGGTTGTGTTCCGCAGTCAAACGCACGATCATTTCCCCGGCAAAATGCTGGGCATCGGCGGCGGAACCACCGTTACCGGCCACGAGAATTTTCCCGCCGGCGCCGATTATACCGGAGATGAGATTGGCCATTTCCACCATCTG
>JAUXCD010000019.1 GCA_030619085.1 Candidatus Zixiibacteriota bacterium | reverse complement strand
CGTCGGTATGGGGCTACTGCACGCTCTCATGCTGGCCAACCGTGAGGACCAGGCCCAGTGGAAGACGGCCATGGAAATCAACGATAAAATCGTTGAACGGACATTGGAGTTGGGCGGGAGCATTTCCGGCGAACACGGCATCGGTTTGGGACACAAGAATCTTTTTGCTCAGGAACACGGTGAGTCAGTCGAACTTATGAGGCAGATCAAAAGACAGTTCGACCCAAGCAACATCCTCAATCCGGGCAAGATATTCGATCTATGAGCGAAACACTGACAGAGAACTCAATTAGGCTCTTGACTAAGTGACTGTTATGTAATATACTTAAGATTTACCTGGAACGATTTAAAGAGAACGGCATTATAAAGGAATATGAAGAAATTCGTTATCGCAATTCTGGTTCTGACTCCGGCTCTGGCTCTTGCGCAGCCACAGTTGGAAATTCCGAACGACAGATTTGATTTTGGCCTTACGCCCCAGAGATCCACTCTGGTGACTGACTTTTGGTTTAAGTCCACTGGAGATGACACTCTCCGGATCACTCGTATCAAAACCGGGTGTTCCTGCGTCATGATGCCCCTCGAGCGCGACTGGCTGGCTCCGGGTGACAGCATGAAAGTGAAGATTTTCTGGGAAATTACCAAGGAGATCGGGCACGCCGGGAAGTATCCTTATATTTACACCAATGTCAAGGAACGGCCGTTTCGGGTCTATATGGATTGCATCGCCATTAGGAAACCGGAATCGACCAAGGTCGTGACCTTCTCGCCGTTTAAGTTCGAGTTGGCGCAGATAGGCGAGCGGTCGATCGACAGTATCAGTTTTGAGATGTTCAATAAGTTCGAATATGATGTAGAGGCGAAGGTTGTCTCCTCGGAAATCGAGGAATGTGATATAAGTCTTCCAGAGATTCTTCCGTCCAACCGGGTTTCAACGGGTTACATCAGGGTCAAGCCCGTCTTCAGGAATCAGGAATTCAAGCGTTCGCTTACGGTTGAGTTCACCGATGCGAATGATACCCGGATGACGATACCAATTCGAAGAAAGATCTATCAATCAAGCTCGCAGTGAGTTTGACCGATGCAATACATACTGATTAGTAGTAACCACTAAATACAGGAACTGGCAGAAGGATGAAAAGACTTATCGGATTACTTGCGGCAATTATTTTGGTTGTTTCTGGTGTAAGCAGCACCAACGCTGCCCCGCGTTTGGAAATCCCTGAGACTGTTTTCGATTTTGGGTATGTGCCCCAGAATTCGAAGATATCTCATGATTTCTGGCTGATGTCCACCGGCGATGATACCTTGAAGATCCTGAAAGTGGTGCCTGGCTGAGGCTGCACCAAAGCACCTCTTGATAAAGACGTGCTTGCTGTCGGTGACAGCACGAAGCTTGAAATCATCTTTTCGACCAAACGTTACAAAAACCGCGTAACCAAGAGACCAAGGATTCAGACCAATGAAGGCCCTCCGAATAAGTACGTGCAGATCGTCAGCCATGTTGTTGAGCGGCCGGATTCCACCTATCCGGTGATTATCCGCCCCTATAAGCTGGATCTATCGCAGTTTACTCAAAAGGTCCGTGATAAAATAACATTCGAAATCAAGAACGTTTCGGACATGAAACTGGACCTTTCCCTGGTGTCGGTGCCCGAGGGACTGTTCGAACTGGATTTGCCCAAATCGGTTAAGCCCGGCGGCGAAGTCAAGGGCACACTCAAATTAAAGAAGAAAGCGATCTCCGAATCATTTGAGAAATCGTTTACCATCCAACTCAACGACGAGAAAAAGAGTCGCTTCACGATTCCCGTAAAGCGCACGGTGCGAATGGCCGGCACACCCGGTAAGACGGCCGTTTCCAATACGGGTAGCAGAAAGTAGTCAAGGGTAACAACAGAGTCACAAAAAAACCGCTCTCTGAAGAGAGCGGTTTTTTTCTATGCTTGTCTGAACCGGCACTACTCTATATCCAGTCGCGGCCCCTGGTTGAGCAAATCCTCCCATTTCCTGCTGAACATCTCCCCATAGACATTGGAATGCACCAGGCGATAATCACCGTTGCCGCTCCAATCCTCAAAGACGAACAGCTTCCCTTCCCCCAGGGTGCGGTAATACCAAATCGTGTAGGCGTTGCCGACACGGGGAGACGACACCTCGTCGATCTCTTCCCAGGGACCGTAGGTCAGGTAGATGCGGCCCTGGTCGGTGGACCAGCCGTTGTCATCCTTGATATTGGTGGAGAACATCCGGTTGGCGTCTTCATATCTTCTCACCATATCTACCCGGTTCTCGATCATTCGCGTCGATGGATAGCTGTCGTGTTCCCGCCAGTACTGGTTGAGATAGTTGATCTTGCCGCTGTCCGTAAGCGCCTTCATCGTCTCCTTCTGAGCCGGGGTCAACAGATAAGCGACAAGATTGATCTTCTCTGACAGCAACAAACGCTCGTATGGATCGTCGATAAACTGAGGCATGGCCTCGGCCATCGATGTACCCACGGGATAAATGATGCCGAATGGTACCACGCTCGTGTCACTCCGGGTCGAACCCTCTTCAAGGGCGATTATCTGCAAATGGTACAGCCCTGCGGGCCAGTCCTCGATGTCGAACGTGGCAACCACAATCGCGGAACTGTCGCCGCCGGGATTGGTCCGAACGCCGAGCTCGCTCAGAAAGGTCGAGTCCTTCCCCAGAATATTGTAGGTGAGCTGCAGGGCCGGTCCGGCTGTCTGCGACGGATGAAGGTTATATACCTCATGGTACGCCGAAAGGCTCGTGTCTTCGGTTGAGAAAATGGCGATCGGGTTGGGATAAATCCGATACTCGTTTTTGATGAGCCGGGAATTGGTATCGGCGGTCGGTCCCACGTAGTCAATGCGGTAAGCCAGGCTGACGCCGCTGATAGTCAGACGCTCCTTTTCGGGAGCAGGCACTACAATTCGATTGATAAAGAACTCCCCCTTGTTTTTGCTGACCACATCGTAAACGCTGAGTCGGGCTGCGTAAACACCCGGCCGGGCAAACAGCGAGAGCTTGTTGAAAATGCGATAATCCTTGAGGGCCGCCTCCGCCTCGCTGGCGACTCTCATGGCAAAGTATGTATTCGCCGAGTCAACCGTTGCGCCGAGGGTGTCGATCAGATCAACCTGGGCAAATACCCGGCCGTACAGGAAAGTGTCCTGTGAATCCGATCTGAAGAACGTAAATTCATCCCGCCTTAGAGAAAACGGGAACTCCACCAACACCACCGTGTCATAAACCGGGTTGTTAAATATATTCGTGCCCAGGTATACGTTCAGCCGTTCGGGGGACTCATCCGCACCGAATGCCATCCCCGGCAGAAGCATTATGATGACTAAAAGACTAAGGCAAAGAACCATCAATCGCATATTATGGTTTCCTCACTAAAAATCGGGTCTCATGTACAGTCCGTCATAGGGATATACCAGACGATATTCGCCGTCCTCGTTCTCGTCGACAAAAAAGAATTTTCGGTAGCGCCCCTGACGATAGTAATGCCACTCCTGATACGGGTGGGTATCGGGCGCGTACGGGTAATCATCAAGCTGGTCCGGTTCTCCGAACATGATATAGATCCGTCCCCGGTCGGTACGCCAGCCATTGCGCCTCATAAAGGAGAAGCGTTCGTTGGCAAACTGAATCCGGCGATAAAATTCCGATTTGTGTTCGTTGGCTGCTGTGCCCGGCGTGGGGTCACGTTTTCTCCAGAATGCATTGAAGGCTTTGATGCGTTCGACCGTGTTCTCGACCTTCTCCAGGCGGTCGATTTCTTCGGACTCGGCGACGTAGGCAAGCTGGGCCAGAACCGTCTCAAAATCATGCTTGAGAATAGCGTCCAGGGTCATGGTAACGGAAAACGACGCGCGCTTCTCAAACAATTTTTTATTACGGCGTCCCCTGAGTTGGATCTCGAGATCGTAATCACCCGGCGGCATTTCGTCCAGCGAAATATCGCGCACCTGCATCACCCGCGGCCGGTCCAGCACCACCGTGACGCTGTCGCGATAGACCATCTTGCCACGCGATTTGTTACGCAGCAGAGACACCATCAGCACATTCTCCGACGAATCCACGCCCTGATACATCTCCAGGTAATACCTCAGGCGGTTGCCTTCGTCCATACCACCAAAACGCCGTGTCACCGACGGAATGATAGTCAGATTGCCTTTGGCAAAAACGCTGGCTTCATTGTCAAGCGGTCCGGCCGCCTGGACAAACTCAATATCCGACATAGTCGGTTTCCTACTGTCCAAACTACCTAAATTGACCTCAAATTCACGGGTCATCACTTTACGCGAGTGGGTATCGGTGAGAGTCAGTTCAACCCGGTATTTCCCCTCCGGCAGCAGGAAAGTTGCCTGACTGGTGCGGAAATCGGACAGGGATTTTGTCCTCTCGACGGAATTGACGAAGATCGACTTGTCTTTGGAATCCAAACCTACCACGTTCTTCTTTTTGTCAAACACTTTTATGTCGATGCGGTATTCGGCACGGAACTGATCTCCGTCCTCCTTGAACTTGAAGAAGTAATTGTAAGTCTGATAGTAGACTTCCAGGGCAATATCCCCAGAGTCGTCGGACTTGAAGGCCGCGTAATCGACAGGGATGTCGGATTCAATTTTTCTTTTGACCTTGCCGAAAACACCCGCCTGAGCGTTGATTTCGACCGCCATCGCGCACAGAAGCAACACGATAAGCAGGCTGGATATCGTGGATATAATTTTCGTCATCTTATTCCTTGGAACAAGCTCAAAACATCGGCGGTTCCGGCCCCGGCCGGCAATCTGACTGTCAATATATTATACAAGGATACGCAAAAACAAGATAATAACTATTCGTAGTGCAGGGCCATAATAGGATCGAGACGCGCCGCCTTGTAAGCGGGATACAGACCTGATACAAGACCTACCGAAACCGAAACGATAAAGCCGATCAGAATCCAGAAAACCGATATGACCATCGGAAAACTCAGTAAGCTATTGACGACCATGCCGAGAATAACGCCGAAGATGACACCGATAATGCCACCGGCCCCCGAGAGCGTCACGGCCTCCGTCAGGAATTGCAGAATTATGTTCGACCGTTTAGCCCCAATTGCCTTGCGTACCCCGATTTCACGCGTGCGCTCGGTCACCGACACCAGCATAATATTCATCACCCCGATCCCCCCGACCATCAGGCCGACGGAAGTGATGATGATCATAGCTATGTAAATGTACTTCGTGATATTGCCGACGTAATCCTTCAAATTGTCCTGGGTGGACAACTCAAAATTGTTCACCTTGTTGAACGGGACTCTGCGGTAGATGCGCAGGGCGCTGATAATTTCCTCTTTGGCGATCTCCACATTTTCATACTTATCAGCCTTGGTGACCAGATACAGTGCCTCCTCCCAGGGATGGAGCTTCTCAAAAGTGGAAAGCGGCATCAGCACAGTGGAATTCACCCGGTCGTTGTCGAAATTGGATTCCTTTTTTTCCAGAACACCGACAACCTCAAACTTGACCCCGTTAAGCCTGATCTCTTTGCCGACCGCGCTCTCATTCTCAAAAACACCCTGGGCCAGATCATAACCCAGGACACAGTTCATCAGACGAAACTGCTGGTCAACCTCACTCAGAAAGCGCCCCGATTCCATTGACATGTTATTGACGCTCATATAGTCGGGCCAGGTACCCATTACCGAAGGCTGGTTGCCTTTTCGGTTTTTGTACTTCACCTCGTTGCCACCGGAACGGAAATAGTAGTTCTGCGGCGAAACACCGTCAACGTGAGGACAGGAGAGTTGTATCGCGTGGGCCTCACCCGAGGTTATCGGGGGACGATTGCGATCCTCCTCGGAAAGCTCGCTGTAATCGGTATCAAACGGCAGACGCGTGACGGCAATGGTATTGGAACCCATGCTGTCGATTTCCTCATTAAAGGCGCTATCGAGTCCGCCAATAATGGATGCCAGTCCGATCACGGAGCTGACCCCGATCATTACACCAAGAATAGTCAGCCCGGAGCGGAGTTTGCTGGCGCGCAACGACGACAGGGCCATGGCAACGGCGTCTTTTATTTCAATGGGTGTAAGTAGCATAATAATCTTCTACTCGTATCCAAGGGCTTCTATCGGGTCCAGCCGGGCCGCTCTCATAGCCGGATATATTCCAAAAATGAGGCCGATACCGGTAGAGATGCTCAGTCCCGCGGTGATGGCAAACACCGAGGGGGTTATTTCCAGATCAATCATTCCCACCAATGATTTGGCGATTATAAAACCCAGCATGGTGCCGACAAGGCCGCCGCCAAGAGTAGTCATGAGGGCCTCAAACATGAACTGCATCAGGATGTGAAACTGTTTGGCGCCGACTGCTTTCCTGATACCTATTTCGCGCGTTCGCTCGGTGACCGATACCATCATGATATTCATAACGACAATACCGCCTACGACAAGAGATATAGACGATATTCCAATGAGGCCCATTCGGAAAATCCGGGTCACCGCATTCAATTGCTCCAGAACGGCATCGGCGGTTATCAGTGAGAAGTCATCCGGTTTGTCAAACGGCACATGACGCAACGATCGCAGCACCACGCGCACCTGGTCCATGGCCTCCTCGAGGTCATCAACCGATTTCGCCTTAATCAGCAAATGGCCGCTACGCCGGGGCACGCCGAACTGCCGGAGATGAACCGATAACGGCACTACGACGAAATTGTCCTGGTTGTTGCCAAAGAACGATCCCCGCTTCTTGGCTACACCGATAACCGTATACTTATGCCCACCTATTCGCATCGACTTGCCAATGGGATCGAGCGTGCCGAAGAGTTCCTCGCGGACCTGATCGCCGATGAATGCCACCCGGCGATTGTAGAGATCGTCCTCCCGGCTGTGGAATCTCCCCTGGCTGATTTCCATGTCAATGATGTCAATTAACTGGTGGGTGGTCCCTCTGACGAGAACCCGGCGAAGGCTCTCACTCCGGTACTTGACATCGGCTCTTTTATATGAATTGGGGCTGATCTTCTCGCACAGATCGCAACTCTCCATGATGTCGTCGGCGTAATCCAGTTTCAGCGGCTTACGCTTGAGCATTTCCCGGTACTGCTCATCAGAGGTGATAACGCCCCCGATAGTGACGGCGATAAAGGTCGATGGCCCGAGTTGATCCAACTGCTTCTCCACGCCGCCCATCATCCCCTCCAGAGCTGAGATAATGGTCATGACCGAAGTCACCCCGATTATCACCCCCAGCAGGGTCAGGCCCGTCCTCAGTTTGTTGGCGATCAGCGCAAGGACGGAGATTTTCAGCAGTGAACCGACAATCATACTGCTCAGGATACTCCGTTTCTTTCGCCCTCAGGCACCTCGACATCGCTGTCGATTTTGCCATCAAGGATGGACAGCACGCGATGGGCATGCTTGGCTATATCGCGCTCGTGAGTAACGACGATGATGGTGTTCCCCTGGCGATGCAGTTCGTCGAGCAGCTTCATGATTTCCAGCGAGGTTTTACTGTCCAGGTTACCGGTGGGTTCGTCCGCCAGAATAAGCGACGGGTTATTCACCAAGGCTCTGGCCATGGCCACGCGTTGACGCTGTCCACCGGACAATTCGCTCGGCTTGTGGTACATACGGTCGGCCAGTTCCACCTTTGACAAAGCCGCCTTGGCCCCATCGATCCTCTCTTTGGATGATGAGCCGTTGTAGATGAGCGGCAGTTCCACGTTGTGCAACGCGGTCGCACGAGGCAGCAGGTTGAACGTCTGAAAAACGAAGCCGATTTCGCGATTGCGAATATTAGCCAGTTCGTCATCGTTCATCTGGCTGACCTGTTTGCCGTTGAGGATGTAGTCACCGCTGGTCGGTGTGTCGAGACATCCAATCAGGTTCATCAGCGTCGATTTCCCGGAGCCTGACGGTCCCATGATCGCCAGGTACTCACCCTTTTCTATCTTTATGGAAACACCGCTGAGAGCGTGAACCTTCTCCTGACCCATCGTGTAAGTCTTCCACAGATCTTTGGTTTCAATTAGAGTCATAATCAACCGATCTTCTTGTCTCCGTTTTTTTCAACTTTTACGTCTTCGCCGTCCTTGATTGATCTCAGGACGCGGTACGGACCAGTTATCACTGAGTCGCCATCGGTAATGCCCTTAAGCACCTCGATATTCCGTTTGTCCGCAATGCCGGTCTCTATGGGCACAAAACGAGCCTGGTCGTCTTTGACGATGAAGACACCTTTGATTTCCTTGCGCTCTTCAGAATTGTCAGTGTTTTTGGTACTGTCGACGAGCGTCTCCTCGGCCGCCTGAACTTCAGGTATCCCGGCCGTACCCCCGGATTCGTTCCTGGCCCGCTCTCTTTCCAGAGAATCCAGGTCGTATGCCCGCATCACCACGGCGCTGTACGGTATGGTCATGGCGTCGGGGGACACTTCTGTGGTTATGTCAACCGTGGCTGACATGCCAGGACGGATTTTCACGTTGGGATCCTTAAATACGACTTTGACCTTGAAATTGGTCGACTGCTCCTGCGTGCCGTAGCCGGACAAAATGGCAGTGTTGCCGATCTCGACAACCTCGCCTGGAAAACTGGTATCGGGAAAAGCATCGACTTCGATGTCAGTGACCTGACCCAGTTCTATCTTGTTGATCTCCGTCTCATCGACTTCCACTTCCACCTCGAAAATACGTAGATCCGAGATGGTCATCAGCGTCCTGCCCTGCGTAAAGGCTGTCTGGGCCGCTGCAATCTCACCGACCTCGCAGTCGAGGAATGTGATAATGCCCGACATGGGCGCGACTATCTTGGCTTTACTCAGGTAGTCGAGTTGTTTGTCGTAGCGGGCGCGAAGCTGGTCGGCCTGGGCCACTGTTGCCTCATGCATCGATTTACTGTTAAGGTAGGCGTATTTCGACGAGGTATAGGCCGTTTCCGATGTCAGCTTACTTTCGTACAGCTTCTCCTGGCGCTGATACTCCTCTTCAGCCTGCTCCAGCGACGCTTTGGCACCGGTGAGCCGAGCGTTGACTTCGCTGACAGCATATTTCGCCTGGTCGACATCCGAACGCAACTGCATTGTGTCGAGCACCACCAGCGACTGGCCGGTCTGGACCCGGTCACCTTCGCGCACGTAGAGACCGATGATTTCGCCGTTGATTTCGGAAGTGATTTCGACCTTGGTGCGCGGCTGAATGCGACCCGATGCCGAGACGATCTCGACCAGGGTCTTTACGGTAGCGGCATCAGCCTGTACATCTATGGTGGTGGTGCTGCTGGACGTGAGGTTTAACACCACAACCACGATGACGACAATGGCGATGCCACCTATGAGTAGCAGTTTCTTTCTCTTCATAATATTTCAATACCCTTATTCCAACGATTGACGTGGGTTACATCTTTCCCATAGCGTTTTCAAGCCGTGCGACCGCCAGATTCAGGTCGAAATCCGCCTTTATCAGCGATACCTGCGCCTCTTTCAACGATACCTGGGCATCAAGCAGGTCGAGAATGGTGGCCGCTCCCAGGTTATATTTTTCCTGTGTGATTTTGAGGTCTTCCTCGGCGGCCCCGACATTCTCCTGAGAGACTTTTTTCTGTTCCTGTAGTATCTGTATCTGCAGGTAGGCGGTCTTGATCTCCTGCGAAACCAGATTCCGGGTGTCAGACAGGGCCGCCCGGGCGTTATTGCGGTTGATCTTGGCATTCGTAACATTGCGTTCACGTGAGAAACCGTCAAAGATATTCCAGGAAACATTGAAGCCGAACGTCCGCGACTTCGATGACAGATTGTAAGTCACCGTGTCGCCACTGGTGCCGTCGGACCAGCCGTAAGACCCAAACAGGGAGACTTTGGGTAGGTACTCGGCATACCTTGACTTGACAGCCAGATCGCTGGCCTTGAGTGCCTTCTGAGCCGACAGCAACCCGGGTTGGTGTTCCAGGCCGAAACCGATGGCGTCATTGAGAGTACCGGTATACTCGCCTTTGGCGTAATCGCCGGAGTACTCCACCTCGACATTCGGATCCAGACCGATCGTGTAAGACAGCATCGCCCGTGCGTCCGTGACGCCGTTCTGCGCCGACAACAAAGTCAGCCGGTCATTACCGTACTGCACCTTTTGCTTTAAGACGTCTGACAACGAAGCACTGCCCAAATCATACCTCGATTGAATAAGTTTTAACTGTTCTTCGCTGCGGCGAACCGCCTGCTCCTGAACGGACACATTTTCGGAAGACGCCAAAAACGCATAGTACGAACTTTTTACCGAGTAAATCAAATCCTGTTCCGAACTTATGACATCAAGATGAGCCACAGCGTTATCAACGCTGGCACCGAAGTAGTTGAACCAGTTGGCCAGGTTGAATAAGTACATACTGCCTGAGAGACCGAGTGATTTGCTGGTACGGTCCTGGTCTTCCTGGGTTACTTCCGGATACGTGACACCAGGCGAATAAAGCTGGCTGGTGATGTCGAATGTCTTACTCTTGGAGTAGCTGTAAGAAGCCTGGGCTCGCGGCAGAAAGCTTCCCAGCGCCCATCGCTGATTGGCTTTGGCTCTGTCCTCCTCACCTCGCGCAGAGATAATTGACAAGCGCGTCTCAAGCGCCATCTCGATGCAATCGTCCAACGTAAACTTTTTAGATTGCGCCAATGCACCTCCAGCGACAACCGGCAACAATAGTGAAATTATCAGAACCTTAGCCAATGCGAGTCTCATGTGACTTCTCCTTAATTAAAAAAGCAGCTTACCTACACCTGTAAAGACCACGTGCAGGATCGAAAGCATCCCCATTGATAAGACCGATAATACGTATCCTTTGTTGCGAGAAAAAGGATACAGTATTGAAAAGGCGATACCAATAACTATGATTTCCCAAATAATAAACAGGTCGATTTTTGTCAAGGCTACATACAGCAGACTGTCCGGTCCCTGCCCCACCGCCAGCACACCCAAATTCAGTCCGACCAGAATACTATTCTTGACCAGAACCATCGGCAGCACAACCAGAATACCCAGCATGTGAACCATCTCACCATAGAGCATGATTGACAGAAGCTGCTTGAACCGGGCCTTACCGGCAAAAACGAAATTACCCCAAAAAGCGGCGAAACCGGCCGCGATCAGGGGACCCAGCAGGACGGCCAGAACCCCAAAAATCAGGATGTTATAGCGCATGAATTGCACCATCTGGGGCGTCATTGCCGTGCCCTGGAGCCGTTCCTGCACTTGCGGCGATTCCAACTGCATCTTCACAATAATGTCAAGCGTAAGCCAAAAAAAGATTAATGACACTATGGCGATGACGATGTATGGGACGAGTACTTTGGGGTTGGTCTTGAGTTCTTCAAAGAATGCGGTCGGTTTGGTAATCACTTCCCACAATCCGCGGAACGACAAGCCCTGGCCAACCTTCTGTGGTGTGGCCGCATCGGCGCTTTGTAATTCTTCCATCTCCATGTCTCCCTTATGTATTCAGATTACGCTTTGCGGACAATTTTGTTTCAGCGCAAAATGCCCTTTTAAACCCTTACGTTTCTACAAAGGAAGATATTCGAAAAGTCTGCTAACAAAAAGGATAATATCCAATTAATGGATACTATCCCTTGTTATAAGAAACCGATAAATATACGTCGTTTAGTTGAACAGGTACGGACCCACCACCAGCGAGACGATTGCCATCAGTTTGATCAGGATGTTCATTGACGGTCCGGAGGTGTCCTTGAAAGGATCACCGACCGTGTCGCCGACTACCGCCGCTTTGTGCGCATCGGAGCCTTTGCCCCCGTGCGCCCCGGCTTCAATGTACTTCTTGGCATTATCCCAGGCGCCGCCCGCATTGGCCATCATCAGGGCCAGCATCACACCCGACATGGTGGAACCGGCCAGCATGCCGCCCAGGGCTTCCTTGTCAAGGATCAGGCCAACCAGAATAGGCGCCAGCACGGCCGCCAGGCCCGGCACGATCATTTCATAGAGGGCGCCCTTGGTGGCAATATCAACACACCGGGCGGTATCCGGCTTGGCCGTGCCTTCCATCAATCCCGCAATCTCACGGAACTGGCGACGGACTTCATTTACCATCTTGGCGGCCGCACGGCCGACCGCGGTCATGGTCAGCGAGGCCACAAAGAACGGCAGCACGCCACCGAACATGAATCCGATCACAACCTTCACATCCAGAATGTTGATGCCTTCCAATCCCACGGCCGTCGAGTAAGCCGAGAACAGGGCCAGCGCGGTCAGGGCCGCCGAGCCGATAGCGAAGCCTTTACCGATGGCAGCAGTGGTATTGCCCAGAGAATCCAGACGGTCGGTAATCGCTCGCACCTTGGGACCCAGGCCCGCCATCTCGGAGATGCCGCCGGCGTTGTCAGCAATGGGACCGTAAGCGTCCACGGACATGGTCACGCCAATTGTGGCCAGCATACCGACTCCGGCGATACCGATGCCATAAAGACCGGCAAAACTGAATCCGGTGTAAATTGCCGCACAGATGACGATGATGGGAAGCAGCACCGACTCCATGCCGACTGCCAGGCCGGCTATAATGTTCGTCGCCGCACCGGTCTCGGAAGCTTCCGCTATCTTGCGAATCGGTTTGGCGGCGGTGTAATATTCGGTTAACAGCCCCAGTACAATTCCAGCTACGTTTCCGGCCAGAATTGCCCAGAACACTTTGTGATCAAGTCCCAGACCATCGATAGTAAACCAGGCCGCTACCAGCATGACCGCCGCTCCTACGTATGTCACCATCCGAAGAGTCGCCGCCGGGTTCATTTTTGAAAACAGATGGACCGATAACACACCCAAAATCGAAGCGACCGCCCCAAAGGCCACGACCCAAAGCGGCAACTGCATGTACTCCATACGATGAGGCGTTATGAGATCTGACGAAATGGTGGCTGCGATAGCCACCGTAGCAATAACCGAACCGACATAGGACTCAAACAGATCGGCCCCCATGCCGGCGGTGTCGCCCACGTTATCACCGACATTATCAGCGATAACGGCCGGATTACGAGGATCATCCTCAGGAATTCCGGCCTCTACCTTGCCCACCAGGTCTGCGCCGACATCGGCCGACTTGGTGAAAATTCCGCCGCCGATACGGGCGAACAGGGCAATCGATGAGGCACCCATGGCGAAACCGTTGATTTTGGCTGCCGTGGCCGGGTCATTTCCAAAGATATAAAAGGCGATGCCAACTCCCACCAGGCCCAGCGATGCCACCGACATGCCCATGACGGCACCGCCCGAGAAAGCGATCGACAAGGCCTGCTGCTGGCCGGAATCCTTGGCGGCCGCGGTAGTGCGGACATTGGCGCGGGTGGCGGCCTTCATACCGAAAAAGCCAGCCAGCATTGAACAGCTGGCTCCACCCAAAAAGGCCAGAGCCGTCTCGATTCCAATCTTCCAAGCCAGCAGGGCAAAAACAATGACAACGAAAACCACCAAAATGGAATATTCCCGTTTCAGGAATACCATGGCACCATCATGAATTACATCCGAAATCTCCTTCATCGAATCAGAACCAACCGGCTTGGCCTTAATCCAGGCAAAAAGCACCAAAGCGAACACCAACCCAACTGCTCCGATAATGACAGACAATAACCCGATTTCCATCAAAAAGCTCTCCAACTTAGTATGTTTAATATCAACGCTATGAGCGAAACCTCTACAAAATTAGCCTCGAATATATCCCACCTTCGTCCACTTAGCAAGTTAAAAACTTGGGGAGGGGAAATGACTCGGCAATTACACCAACAAAAAACCGGCATATTGCTATGCCGGTTTCAGGAATTTTGTGAGAATTTATTAGTAGCGCGAAATCGATGCTTTGACCCTGGGGAATCCCCGTCCCGGGTCGGTATGCTGCGTCCAGTTGTGCATGCTCGTAAATATCGGCGTGCCGGTGCTGCTCGAATCCTGCGTGAACGTATCACGGTCGGACGGGATATTCCGGATCATGACGAACAACGGGAAATTGGTGACGGCATTGGGGCCCTGAAGATCGATCGGCTCAAGTGTTATAAACACCGTTCCAGTGTTACCCCTCTGATGGGGGATCAGGTTCACCGGAGAATGATTATTCGGCAGGTTCTGCCAGAACTCGTCACCAGGAAGCGGCGGAACGCGATCGCTGAGCGTGTACAGATTGGCGTCGTCCGGCTGGCCGATTTCCGAGAACGTGCCGGTCGTCAGCAGACCACCGTAGTCACCGGGAATCCTGATATCATTATGGAAAGTGTCATTGTACGGACGGCTCCAGGCGGGCGGATTGAGGACACCCGCGGACCGGTCAATCAGCGGAGACACCACCCAGCCTTTGTATTTCCAGCCATACTGCTCGAAATTCGGGAGTCGATAGTCATCCTGGCTAAAAGTGTCAGAGTGCAATTCCCGGGCAGGCTCGTCCAGAGGAGGCACCGTTTCGTAAGTCCACCACGGTATGTAAGCGGTCTCCGGCGGCGTGGAATCGGTGAACTTGATCGAGTCAAACCGAATCACCGTCTGGTTGAGGGTATCGAGACCGAATACCCGTCTCTGCTGGAGAACCTCAATATTCTCGATCAAGCGAGCGCTGACGAAAGTGTCGGGTTTATCAAAAGTGTCGATTTTGATAGTGATGCTGTCGACTTTTCCCGATATGGTGTCGCGCAGGGAATCGAGACTGCGGCGGTAGTTGCCAAACCAAAGGCCGAACCCGTTCGTCGCGGTATCGCGGGTATTCATGATTACGTTAAGATGGCCTGGTTTTAGATAGGTGGAATCGTCCGATACGGTCTCCATGTAGAAACGGCAGGTAGCCGACCACAACGGCATGGTATCGGTGATTTCCGGGAAAATCAAATCCAGGGCGTCATCGTTTGGGTCAGTGGCGTCATCAATAAGCATGATGGCCGATGGCCGTGACGGATGTGGATCGGGGTCTGGCTCCACGGAGATGAATATTTTGTCGAATCGGATCAGATCATCGTCGAGATGGAACATGTTGGAATCAGTCCGGTCGTTACCAAACTCGTCATAGAAAAGGCGCAATTTGTTACTGTAACCAAACTTACCCAGCGAGATAGTGTCGTTATCGTCGGCGACCCAGAGTTCGTACATCATGCCATCATAGCTGCTGGGGTAATTCCACATCTCGTTGAGATATACATCGGTATTGGCCACACGGACCAAGACGTCTGCGGGTTGACTGCAACCGATATAGATTGTCAAAACGGTAATCACTAAGCCAATCAACAACAGCCGTATCTTGCGCCTCGTCATCTAGTTCGTTCCTCCTCGGCCGTAAGCCGAACTACTATTGTGTTTCAAAGCCAGAATTAGAGTATAAAACCATCACGCGAGTAGTGTCAAGCCTTTATTTCCAAACTTTTTATCTCTGGTCTCAGGACGATTGAATCGCGCCACCTGTCTAAAGTAATTATGAACCAAGACGACAATATATTTATGGACGTTTGCATGAGCTAAACGTGAGGAGATACCTTTGAAAAATTGTCCAAATTGCGATGCGCAAAATACCGATGTCAATGCTAAGTTCTGCTGTAGCTGCGGGTTTCCCCTAGATGGCGAGCAAGTTTCTGGTCAGGAAGTAACTGATAGCCAGGACCTGGATTTCGTCGTCACCGAGACCAAATCGGTTGACCCGGAATTCGTGGGAGGCAACCGCGACTTTTCCGCCGACTCAGATGACATTGAACCGGAAACTCCCTCCAGCCTGATGGAAGAGGAAGCCCTGAGGCGGTCCGAACAGCCCCCGCCTGAGGCCGCGGACCGACCGGAAATCAGCGCCCCCATCGGTGATTCCCACCCGCACCTTCCCCCAGAACCGGATTGTGAGCAACTTGAAGGGATTCAGGACACTTCGGCAGCGGCCGAAGACAAGCAGTCCGACAATCCGCCCTCGGAGACCGGCTCACTCAAAAGGCTATCGGATGAAGAGCTCAAGTCTATTGAAAAAGACTTCTACTCAACTTCCGATTACCTGTCCGAAAATGAAAAATCAGATTTGATCGGCAAGATAGACGGCCTGAGACCTGCCAAAAAAGCACCGGTAGGCCAAAGTGCCAAACCGATACCGGTAGCCGTTCCGGCACCCGGAATGGACGATCTGCCTGGGCCAAAGATGGCTGAGAGAAGCAAAGGGATTGCGTTTTTCTACAAGAACTATGTCGAGGTTGTCGGTGGTGGTGAATTGCATGACGGTGACGACATTTTCGTCAACGGTCGCTACCACATGCTTCGGCCCAAGTCATTCAACTCCCGCCTAATCGCCGGCTCAGCGGCCGCCGTTTTTGCTGTGATACTGCTTTTCGTTGGATCCCTTTTTATCGGTGATTCCGGCACTGGCAAGGGCGAAGTGGTCGGAATGCTGCTGACCAAACAGGGCGTCCCCAGTACCGCGAAAGCTACCATCCGATTCCCAGACGCGGATGTCAAAGTCAAATCTAATTCGCAGGGTTTCTTCAAATCCGGTAAGTTACCGGTCGGTCCGCAGAAAGTTGAGTGGATCGTCGACGGTAAGGTCATTTCTACGGACTTCGCCGCTGTCAGTGAAAACCAACTGGCCACGCTCACAATGATACCAGCCAAGGTGGTGGCATCCAACATCGAACCAAAGCGGGAGACCCGAAAGAGTGCTCAGTCACAGACAACCACAGCCGTGACCAACCAGGACAGACCAGAGGTCGCCCAGAAACCGCCGACCAGAAAGTCTGAAACTGCCCAAAGGCCGGTCGCTTCCAAACCGACATCCAAGACCAAATCCAGTAAATCGAGCACGCCGGCTAAACTCACCCTGGCGGCCAATGTGGAAGGCGCCAGGCTGATGCTGGATGGCCAGGTAAAGGGGGCCGGGAACCTCACCTATTCGAAACTCAAACCCGGCACTCATACTTACTCGGTGACCAAGGACGGCTACCAGGAGGCCACCGGCAAGGTTACCCTGAAATCCGGCAAGAGCAAAACGTTGAAGATCACCCTCTCCCCTCTGAACGCGACTGAGAAAGCGGAAGAATTCGATGCCGAGGACTACTACTACTCAGGCGTGACGGCCTACAAACAACACGATTATCAGACGGCGGTCAAAGACCTTTCGGAAGCCATCCAACTTCAGCCCAGCTATGCCGACGCCTGCTTCCAGCGCGCCCAGGCTCACGCCAAGTTGAAAGACATGGAATCGGCCTTTGATGACTATATCCGTGCGGCTGAGATATATCAAATCAAAAAGAGATTTAACAATAGCATCACTGCTTACGGCAAGGCGGTGGAACTCAATCCGAAGTCGCTGATTCCTTACATTGGCCGGGGCAATCTTTACCTGAACAAAGGCCAAGAGATTGCCGCCATCGCAGATTTCGAGGCTGCCGTTAAGATAGATAAGCGGAATTTCTCGGCTCAGTACGGGCTGGGTGAAGCGCGCTTTCGCCAAAGCAATTATAAAAAAGCGGTTGATCATTTCAAAAAGGCCAAAGCCCTGGATTCGAAAAACCCGCTCGTCTACCAGTACCTGATGCTGTCGTATATGGGGCGTGACGATTTCAAAAATGTAAAGAAGAGTTTCGACAAATTCAAGGAAGTGGCCAACGAGGACCAGTACAACCGCTTCCTGGCTAACAAAAAATATAGCGCCGTTTTGAGAGTCGTTGAGAACTGACTACATAGGGAAACATGAGCAAGAAACTCAACTGCTGGGAATTCAAAAATTGTGGCCGTGAGCCAGGCGGGCTGATGGCAGAAGTTCTGGGGGAATGTCCCGTCAGTTCGGCCATGAAGTATGACGGCTTGAATGAAGGAGTGGGCGCCGGACGCGCTTGCTGGATGGTGCCCAACTCAGTCTGCCTCCAAAAGCGTGGTACGTCATGCTGCGACTGCGAGTTTTACAAGAGAGTCGTCTTTGAAGAAGAGGAAAAAATCGTCTTCAAATACAGCTCGGTGAAGCTCTAAACTTTTCCCGAACCAAGCTGCTCGCAGCACAAAAGAACACCACTGTTGCGGTCCAATCTACCCCATTGTCCATATCAATAACTGTAATTGCCTACAAAAGCGTATTTTTTAGTGGTATATGCGCTGTTCCCCTTTGACGTCAGCGGTTGCAAATTCAGCATATTATCCGGTTGATTGTTGAACCCTTTTTTCGTAATTTTCGTCCATTATATTGAGTATAACTTTTAAAAACACGGAGTAAAGGTAATGACGAACAAGATGTTAGGCCGAGTGGTTTTGACCGTCCTGATGGTCTTCCTGGTGACATCGCTGGCTTTCGCCCAGGAGAAAAAGGAAGCCGTATCTCTTCTGGATAAAGAGGCTTACATCCCGGATATCGGCACTTTCCTGCAGATTGGTGGAAACACGCCGGCTGGCTATTCCTGGGATGGCAAAGATGTTTTCTTCCGGTCCGGTATGTCCGGAGCGCGTCAGATCTACCGCATCACCGACAAAGCCTGGCCTTACCAGTTGACAACATTCGAGGACGGCGTCGATTTCTTCGCGCTGTCGCGCTCAGGCAAAATGGCCGTGGCCGGCGCATCTGTCGGCGGCTCCGAACAGTCCCAATTGTATCTGGTGGATGCTATGACCGGCCGGGTAATGCCTCTGATAGACCCCAGCGACGCCCGGTACGGCTCGGTGGTGTGGGCACATGATGACGCCTCGGTTTACTTCATCTCGAACGAAGAAAACATGCGAGACTTCTTCGTCTATCACCTCGATATCAGTAACGGTGAATACAAGAAGATTTTCGGTGATTCGACCGGTGTTAGAGGCTGGAATAGCATCGCCGACCTGTCCAAGGACGGCACCAGGATGATCATCGGCAACTGGACGTCCAATGTCAATAATGATCTCTACCTTCTGGACCTGACTACCGGCAAGTACGAACAGCTCAACGACGACGATGGCGAGGTGACGTACAACAGCCCCACTTTGATGCCCGACAACAAAACGATCTGGCTGACTTGCAATGGCAATGACGACGGCATCACGCGTCTGGCGAAAATGACCGTGGGATCGCCCAAGGTGGAATTCGTCAATGACGGCTGGATTGATCCCAGATGGGAAATCGACGGGCTGGGCTTTTCCCGAGACTACAAGCGCATGTCGGCGCTGGTCAATGAAGACGGCTACGTGCGGCTGAATTTGCGCGAGGTTGAAACCGGGAAGATACTTCCGCCTCCTCCGCTCGACGGTATCACCGGCGGCGGCTATTTCGATAAAGACGGCGCCTGTCTGATCTATTTCCATGGACCAACGCGCGCACCGGATGTCTGGAAATGGAATCCTTACACGAACGATCTGAAGCAGTTAACGTTCTCAATCTACGCCGGCATCGACCGGACCATATTCCGCGATCCCACATTAATACATTATAAGAGCTTCGACGGACTGGAGATTCCGGCCTTCCTGTACTTGCCACCCGACTATAAAGAAGGTACCCCGATTCCGTTTTTGGTTCAGGCTCACGGCGGCCCCGAAGGCCAGTTCCAGCCCGCCTTCCAGCGGAACCTGCAGTATATGATGCTCAACGGTTATGGCATCCTGGCTCCTAATCCCAGAGGTTCCTCCGGTTACGGTCGCGAGTACCTGAATATGGATAACTACAAGAACCGCAAGAAATCGCTCAAGGATTACAAAGCCGGCGTTGATTGGCTGATCGAAAATGGCTATTCCAAGCAGGGCATGATGGGGATACGCGGCGCCTCTTACGGCGGCTATGTGGTACTCGGCATGATTACCGAATACCCTGAACTGTTCTCGGCGGCAATTGATAATGTCGGTATTGCCAATTTCAAAACATTCCTGGAGAACACGAAGGCATATCGCCGGGCTTTGCGGGAATCAGAGTATGGGCCACTTTCCGACCCGGAATTTCTCAAGTCCATCTCCCCCATTCACAAGGCTGATCTCATCAAGACCCCGCTTTTGGTGATTCATGGTGAAAACGATCCCCGCGTGCCGGTCAGCGAAGCCCGCCAGATTCTTGCGGCTGTCGTCGCCAACGGCGGCGTGGCCGATTCCCTGATCTTCCCCGACGAAGGTCACGGGGCTTCCAAGCGCGTCAATGTTATCGCCAGTTATCGCAAGCAGGTGCAATTCCTCGATGCGAACTTAAAAAAGTAAATCTGTACGGATTAGATATACGGAAAAGGTCAGGTCCAAAAGGGCCTGACCTTTTTTATTTGGTCTGATTCTCAGGACGAAATCTATGTGACAGCCTGTCTCATTCGCCTATGATTTTCACGATGACGCGTTTTTTCCGGCGGCCGTCGAACTCGGCGTAGTACACCTGCTGCCATGGTCCAAAATCGAGCTTGCCGGCCGTGATCGGCAGAACCACCTGTGAGCCGATAAGCAGGTTCTTCAAATGGGCGTCGCCGTTGTCTTCACCGGTGCGGTGATGGTTGTAGTCGGGCCCCAAAGGCGCGATTCGGTCCGCCCATTCATCAATGTCGGCGATCAATCCGTCTTCGGCATCGTTTATATAAACGCCG
>JAUXCD010000096.1 GCA_030619085.1 Candidatus Zixiibacteriota bacterium | reverse complement strand
ACCTTGTGCAGTTTTTCATCGTACGGTTTCATATTTGCCTTGTGCGCCTCCAGCGACATCGCGGCGGCAATCTCCGCCTGCTTCTACCAGCGGTTAACATCGTAGAGAAAAATGCCGCTCATGGCCGTCAAGACATTGGAGCCGTTGATTGTACCAAGGCCATCGCGGGCTTTGAGTCCGGGGATAGGAATGCCCGCTTTGTCCATGGCTTCTTTGCCGCTGAGCAGTTCCCCGTTGTAATATGCCTCCTCTTCGCCCATCAACAGCAGCGCGATCTGCGACATCGGGGCCAGATCACCACACGCCCCAACCGAGCCTTTCTGGCAAACGAATGGCGTCACGCCCTTGTTGAGCATGTCCACCAGGGTCTGGGTGATTTCCAACCGGATGCCGCTGTTGCCGTGAGCGTGCACGTTGATACGGGCCGCCATCGCCCCACGAACGTACTCTATCGGGGCCGGGTCGCCGATTCCGGCGCTGTGGTTGTAGATGAGATATTTTTGGAAATCTTTGACCTGGTCGTCATCGAGCACCACCTCGGAGAACTCTCCGATGCCGGTGTTGACGCCGTACATGATCTCTTTGGCCGCGATTTTCCTCTCCAGCATGGCGCGGCACTTCTTGATGCGTTCAACCGCGTCACCGCTGAGTTCGACCTTTTCGTTGTGCCGGGCAATCGCCACCAGCTTTTCGATGGTCAATCCTGAACCGTCTAAGACTATAGCCATAACTTATTCTCCAAAACAAGTGACTGAAATTTCGTTATTGTGATAAACTTAGAGAACGTAATAATGATGAGAGGCTACTCATCCTGAAGTCCGGAGGCTGACTCTGGGGTATAGCGAGTCATAACTTTGGTATTCGGTTTGCGCGATGATTCGACTGCGAAAACAGAAACAAAACTACACATAACGTTACCTCCGATTTCAAAGATACGAGATTATTTCGCGTTGTCAACCCGGTTTCAATTAGCCATATTTCACTTATGACAAAACAGAACCGCCGGAAAGACTTTCTCAACAGGTCAACCTTTGTTGCTTTCGATACCGAGACGACCGGCCTGTGGGCACCCTCTAACCGGATTGTCGAAATCGGGGGGGTGAAATTCCGGCTGGATGACGACCGGACCGAGAGCTTTCAGTCATTGGTGAACCCGGAAAGACCGATACCTGAGGATGTTATCCCTATTCACGGTATCACCGACGAGATGGTGGCCGGGGCTGAACCGATTAAACCGGTGCTGGAGCGCTTTTTTCAGTTCTGCGGCTCAGACAGCGTGCTGATTGCGCACAACGCGCCGTTTGACATCTCGTTTATCTACTTTGAGATGGACCGCTGCGCCCTGAAGGCCGACACCGGCCAAATCCTCGATACGGTCGATATCTACCGGCGCTTCTTCCCCGGTCTGCCCGCTTATTCCCTGGAGGCGCTGTCGAAGCATTTCGGAATAACCGAAAGCCAGCAACATCGGGCATTGGCCGACGCTGAACTGGTCCATGGCCTGTTCCGACACGCCATCGATCGCATACCTCCAATTCCTGATATGACGGAGTTAAAGACCACCGTCACGGTGCATGACCTTTCATCGTGGGAGACACTGGCCGATGAACTGCCATCGGGGTTTGAATCGCTCAGGGAAGCGGCGCATCAAGAATGCCGGGTGGAGATGGTGTATAGCACGCCCGGCGCCGAGCCAAGCAGCCGGGTGGTCCGGCCGAGACAGTTCTATGCCCTGGGTTCACAGTACTACATGCAGGCCTATTGCGAGCGGACCAACGCCGAGCGCACCTTCCGGCTGGATCGGATAGCCGAGTTTAGACTGCTGGAAGAATAGACAACAGATGAAGCAACGATAATGATTGAAACTGAGCCAAACCGAACGTCTACTGCGACCTGTATTACAGCCTACTACTTGATATTGTCTCTGTATTTAGCCGCTTCGTTTTTCCCGAATCTCAGAGTCTGGGGCATCAGTCAATGGGCACAACTGCCAATTGCGGTACCAATCACTCTTTTTGCGGTGGGATCGATTATCCCAATCGTGTTAACCCGGTTGCTGAAAAATGACCGAACTGAACCCGGACCCAGGTTAAGCGCCGCCGTCATGGCCGCCACAATTGTCATTTTCAGTCTGTCGTTCTTCCTGCTGCGCACCAAGACACACTTTCTGGGCGACGGTTACGGCTTGCTTTCGCTGCTGGCTTCGGGACACCAGACGATAATGATCAGCCACGAGTTGGGTGAGTCACTAGCCCATGTCGCCATGAAACAGTTAATTGGCGGTAACCCCGAGACGGCCACTCTGGCCAGTTACCGCATCATCTCGATCACCAGCGGAGTGATTGCACTGATCGCGGTCTGGCACTTCTCGAGGATGTTTTTTGAACGCAACTTTGACCGCATTGTTTTCCTGCTGGGCTTTGCCTCATCCGGGTACATGATGCTGTTCTACGGTTACGTTGAGAATTACTCCTTATTCGTCCTGTCGGTTGTGATTTACCTGCTCGGCGGGGTATCAATTTTTAAAAAACAAATGAACCGATGGTTGATTCTGCCGCTTCAGATAGCCACTATCTTCTTTCATGTGCTCGGGGTCACTCTGCTTCCCGGCACGATCTATCTGCTACTGAGCGGTACGCGCCTGGCGGCACATTTGGGGCGCCTGTGTCTGCGCACGCAAGGACTGCTCGCAGGTCTGGTGGCGCTGATCATGTTGATAGTGTTCTACCATTACTATACCACCAATTATCTGTTTCGTTTCGCCATCGTCCCCATTTTGCCCGACCGGTTTACGATCGAGGGCTACAGCATGCTTTCGCTAAAACATCTTACCGATTTCGCCAACCTCATCATACTCCTGGTGCCATCACTGCCGATAGCCCTCGCCGCATTTTACCGTCTGCCGTTGAAAAGTATTTTCCGGCGCGGAGCGTCTCGTTTTCTGGCAATACAGACAATCTGCTCCCTTGGCGCAGCATTTATATTCCACGCCCGGCTGGGCATGGCCCGAGATTGGGATTTGTTTGCTTTCGCGGGCGTTTGCGTGACGCTATTCATATTCCTGCTAATGATCGAAAACAAAGAAAAGATTCGCTCCTATTCGGTTGTGGTTTCGCTGTGCATTGCTGTCGGATTGCTGACGCTGACCCCCCGGATAGCTGTCGCAAATCTACCGGATGTCGCCCTGAGGCAATTTCTGGACTATGTCGAGTTCGACAAGAAGAAAAATCGATATGTTTCTCAGTTGTTGCGTGACTATCTCACTGAATCAGGCGATAATCTGACCTTGTGGCGTTTGTCTGCCAAATGGGAAAAAGATTATCCCGAAACGGCAATCCTCAAGTCAGCCGGCCGGTATTACAGTGAGGGTAAGTATGCATCGGCGATACCACTCTACGAGAAGGTAATCAGGCTCAATCCGATCTACACCGACGCCTACCATGGTCTGGGCGCCTGCCATCTCGCGCTGGGTAACTACGATAGTACCGCCACTCTTTTGGATATTGCGCTCGGGTTCTCCCCGCGCCGCAGCGGAATATGGTTCAGTTACGGACGATTACACCATGCCCGGGGAGACTACAGCCATGCGGAAGAGGCCTGGCTGAGAGCCGAGCAGCTTGATCCGAACAATGTCCTGCCGCTAACCCATCTGGCCACGCTGTATAAACAGCAGAAACGGCTCGATGAGTATTTTACCTACCTCGTGCGCGTGGCGCACCGCGATGACACCCCCGTTGCTTTCCTAAAAGACCTCGGCGACCTGTATGTTCTCAAAGGAGATTTCCGGCAGGCGGCTGCGGCTTATTCGCGCTCGCTGACCAAGGGTCTGGACAGCGCTTATGTGGAGAAGGTCGTAAAGGCGTACCCACAGCTAAAAGGGGCGCTGGGGTGGTGACCGTTGCGGATACTCTGAATTGACTTCGATACAAAAAGCCCTGCCGAATCCGGCAGGGCTTTGGAATTTGGTGGAGCTAAGGGGGATCGAACCCCTGACCTCTTGACTGCCAGTCAAGCGCTCTCCCAGCTGAGCTATAGCCCCATATCACGGCCACTAATCATAGTTACTAACTCGGTTTCTGTCAACTCATTTGTTAGGCGGTCATCGGTTTTTCCTCACCAGGCAAAACGGGATTCCCACCGCGGCGATCACTATCGACACATAAATAATGTTGTGATAAGCCGATATAAATGCATCCGACTCGCCCAGAAACGACAGATACCGTCCGTGGTAAAAGGCAAACAGGCCGGTTGCCAGCGCAATCCCAAAAGACATGCCCACATTGCGAGTCGTACCCAGGATGCCCGAGGCCACCGGTCGCTGCGTCGGCGTGACGGAACCCATCAGCGCCGATGAATTGGGGGTGTTGAAAATACCATTGCCGATTCCGACCAGCAGAAAGGATATAACGATATAGACGGTGGAAGTCACGGCTGACAGCCCGCTGAGCATGATCAGGCCACCAATGAGCACAATCATCCCCAAGCTGGTCAAAAAGCGAAAGCCGATACGGTCAGAGACCCGGCCGGAAAGCGGCGCGGTGACGAACATCGATACCGGCAGAATCATCAGAAATAGCCCCACTGTTTTCGGGGTGAGATTCTTAATCTGCTCCAGGTAAAAAGGCACCAGGACCAAAACTCCAGACATAGCCATGAAAAGGCAAAGCATGGCCACAATAGAGGTAATGAACTGCCGATTGTGGAAGATTTCCGGCCCCAGCAGCGCCGTGGCGGGATTGGACTCACTTCGGTAAAAGACGAACACCGCCATTATCCCCAGCAGCGCCAGTCCCCAGATCCGGAAATCGGCCAGGGGGAAATCACCGAAAATCGATGTCAGCAACATCGCCGACAGCAGCGCCGCCGAGGCCGCGACTGAACCCCGTATCGGTGTCATTTTCCGATCCGTCCTCGGCTTGAGCAGCTTAAAATAGCGGAAAGTAAACGCCAGACCGATAGCGCCTATCGGGAGGTTTATGAGAAAAATCGATTGCCAGGACCATAGGCTCAGCAGAAATCCGCCCAGCGGCGGGCCGGTCATCAGCCCCGCCGACACCATCATGGTCATGAAACCCATCCCCTGCCCGCGCTCCTTGGCCGGAAACACCTCGGTCACCATCCCCGGCCCCATCGCCGCGAACATGGCGGTGCCGATAGCCTGTATGACCCGACCGGCAATCAGCGGGTATATGCTGTGACTGAGGGCACAAATCAGGGAGCCGACCGTAAAGAAAACAAAACCAAATTTGTAGCCAAAGGAATATCCCTTTCGAGACACCCAGGCGCCAAAGGCTATCATCAAAGAAACGAGCGTCAGTGAATAACTTAAGACCACCCATGCCACGAGATCAACCGAGGCGCCCAGTTCTCTGGCCAAAGTGGGCAGAGCGACATTGACAATCGAGCCGTCCAGCGTTGCCATGAAGGTACCGATGGCTCCAACGGTGAAAAGTTTGTATCGATGTTGGACAATCGAGGCGTTCTTCATGGCCCTGTACCCCGTATAAGTCGTTGCCTAAAAAAAGATTGACAATATCCGAAAGAAACCATAAGCTCTGTTAACTATATCGTCAACATAATTTTGCTTTCAACATCGGACCGCTTATTTTGAACAAAATGTACCCTATAAGCGTCGAAGATATACAAGAAGTGCCGGGGCATGAATAAGACAGTCCCCGAGCTGGTAGAGATGTTTGTAGGAGGTGACCAGAAGGCCTTTGCCGAACTGGTCCACAGGTATAAGAAGAAGCTATATTCGCTGGCATATCACATTCTGCGTAATCATCTCGATGCCGACGAAGTAGTCCAGGAGACTTTTGTCAGGATTTACAAAAGACGAGAGGAACTGCTAAATGTAAATTACTTTTCAACCTTTCTGACGCGGATCGCGACCAACTATTCTATCGACCTGTTGAGGAAGCAGAAAAATCGCCAGGCCGTGCCCGACGATACCGATTCTCTTCCCGGCTTCATTCAACTGGACCTGTCGCGAAGGGTTGCCACGCCGAGTCAGACGTTTGAAAACAAAGAGTTGATGGAGGAGATACAGCGGGCACTGGAGAGCCTGCCCGCCCGACAGCAAGCGACAGCCGTCCTTCACGATATTGAGGGATACTCAAAGGCCGAAATCGCCAGGATCTTTGATTGCCCTCAAGCCACGGTCCGCTCCAATCTCCACATCGCTCGCGCCAAGCTGAGAAAAATACTAAAGGGACGACTAATACGATAAAGGAGTGAAAATGACTTGCCGCCATGCTAAGTCACTCCTTGAGGATTATATCGATGGTGACCTTGAGCTGGACCAAAGCGCTGAGGTTGACAGCCATCTGAATATTTGTAAAGAATGTCGTGGTGAATATCACCAGGCATTGCGACTCAAGGAGTTCTTAGAGAACCAACCCATATTCGACCCCGGTGAGGACTACTGGCGGGAGACAACCGAGCTGATTCTGGCCCGGACCGAAGCATCCCCCAGCGAGAGAGTCGCACCAGAGAATCGCCGCCCGATCTGGGACACAGGCCGGGCCACACTGGCACGGGCAGCGGCTTCCTTTGCGGTGTCACTAGGGGTACTGGTATCAGCCGTTGTTATCGGCTCCATGCAGCCGGCACAGATTGTAGATTCCACAGACATTGACAACCCATTCGTGATGACGGCTTCAGTCAGAGATGCCGTGGGCACCTCGGGGAATGAGCTTCTGACAGCGGCTGAATCGTCCCGATTGGCACGGGGTACCCTCCTTTTGGGTGCACCCGGTATGCTCGGCAAGGGCATCGCCTTTCGTGAACTGTTGACATCAACCAAATAACCGCAAGGAATTCGGAGCAAGAAATTGAAGAAAATTCTACTTACCCTCACAGTAGGTTTGCTTGCATTAGCTGTCTTACAGTGCTCTCAGGGAGACAAAAAGGTACATCTTCGCTTGAAGTACACACAGGGCGAGACGCTGCATTATGAGCAAACAAGCCACAGAACGACCCAGGTGTTCGAAAACGATTCCCTCGCCAAAACGCAATCCATCTCACAGGATTACACGATCACCGAAGAGGTCCTGGAAGTAAAAGGGGATATAGCCACCATTCTTGAGACGGTCTTGACCCAGAAAATCAAGAAGAAGCAGGATGATACGGCAGCAGTTGCGGATACCACCGAGTGGAAAGACCAGTACACATTTTCGGTGCAACCCAACGGTAAGGTCCTGAACATGGAATGGGCGAACATCGAAAGTGATACCCGGATCGCCTATTTGCAGAACTACTACGAACAGATTATGCCCATCTTCCCCTCGGAGGAAGTCTCCCCCGGGTTTAGCTGGACTCAGACCACCAAGGTCGTACTCCCGGATGATGTCATGGAGGCATCCACCACTTATCGAGTGAAATCGCTGGTGCGTGAAAGTGGTTACGATTGTGTCGTGATTGAGTACGACGGTACCCTGTTGATACCGCTGAAAACCAGCGACGACGAACCCGACTTGCTCGGCGGCCTCGATAGCATTGAGGCCAGCGGCGTCATCTATTTCGGTTACCAGAAAGGCTTAACAGTACTGCTACGCCAACGGCTGGTGATCGATGGTTACAGGGAAATCATAAGAGACGGCGAGACTATTCGCCGCAACATAAAGGGCCAGACCGACGCCGAGTACGCTCTGGTGAAGATAACACAGTGATGACCCCTAATTAGCATCTCCCCTTGTTAGAGAACCGGCAGCCTCACGGCCGCCGGTTCTTTTTGCCACGTCAGTTTGTCAGGTTGGGTAAGATGACGCTGAATATAAGCAGGTTAAGGTTTACAATCCCGGCCGCGCTACCTACATTCCGAATATGGCTGAAAAGCGAGTCATCATTGTAATCATCGACGCCTGCGGTGTCGGTGAGCTTCCGGACGCCGACCAGTATGGCGATGTCGGCGCGGCCACCATTCCCAATATCGCCATCGCCCACGGCGGGTTGAAGATGCCCACCTGTCGGCGTCTCGGCCTGGGGAATATCGTGGCGATTGAGGGCGTCAAGCCGACGGCACGGCCGGATGGCTGCTATGCAAAGATGGCTGCCAGATCAGCCGGAAAGGATTCCACCTCCGGCCATTGGGAAATCGGCGGGATCATTCTGGAAAAACCCTTCCCTTTGTTCCCCAATGGTTTTCCTTCAGAACTGGTGACGGAGTTCGAGACCAAAGTCGGTGTCAAGACGATCGGGAATGTTGCGGCCAGCGGCACCGAGATTATCAAGGAGCTCGGTGAGCAGCACCTGAAAACCGGCGCTTTGATTCTCTACACGTCGGCCGATTCCGTTTTTCAGCTGGCCGCCCACGAGAGCGTTTATCCGCCGGAGCAGTTATATCAAATATGCCGGTCGGCCCGCGAACTGCTGTCAGACGAGTTCGCCGTCGGGAGGGTTATTGCGCGCCCGTTCACGGGAGAACCCGGCGATTTCCGCCGGACGGTCCGGCGTCGCGAT
This sequence comes from Candidatus Zixiibacteriota bacterium, assembly GCA_030619085.1. Taxonomy (GTDB): domain Bacteria; phylum Zixibacteria; class MSB-5A5; order GN15; family FEB-12; genus JAUXCD01. The sequence continues at coordinate 792 of JAUXCD010000096.1, read as the reverse complement.
TTCTCGCTCCCTCCGCCTTCGGCCACCTTTATCGACCGGCTGATGGCGACCGGCAAAAAGACGCTCGCTATCGGCAAGATTCATGACCTCTTCAACGGCAGCGGCTTCACCGACAAAATCAAAACCACGAACAACGATGAGGTGATGCAGGCCATATTGTCGGTTATCCGCGAGGATACCGAGCATCATCTGGCTTTTGCCAACCTGGTCGATTTTGACCAACTCTGGGGCCATCGCAACGACGTGGACAACTTCGCTCTCGGCCTCGAAGTATTCGACCGCGGCCTGGCCGAACTGTTGCCGACTCTGCGCGAGAATGACATCTTATTCATAACGGCCGATCACGGATGTGACCCGACCATCAAGACCTCGACCGACCACACCCGCGAGTACGTCCCCCTGCTGGTTTACGGTCACGGGATCAATCGCAACGTTGATCTCGGCACGCGAGGGACGTTTGCCGATGTCGCCTGCACGGTAGCGGATATTTTTGGATTCTCCCACATCTTCCCCGGAGAGTCCTTCATCCATGAGATTACCAAAGGAGCATAAGTGAACGACGTTTTGAAAGACCTCAACCTACGTTTTGACCACGCGGCACTCAAACCCGAAGTGGACGAGAAAACCATTGCCGAGTTGTGTCGCCAGGCGCGGGATTACAACTTATATTCGGTTGCCATCAATCCGATCTGGGTAACAGCCGCCGCTGCCCTGCTTCAGGGCAGCCCGGTTAAGATCCTGTCCGTTTCCGGCTTTCCTCTGGGCGCGGCGCGGACGGATGTAAAAGTCATT
>JAUXCD010000210.1 GCA_030619085.1 Candidatus Zixiibacteriota bacterium | reverse complement strand
GATTTACAGCCAGCCTGAAGCGCAATCCATCATCGCCGGATGATAGAATTGTAATATCAGAATTCGATGCATCTGCGGGGGAATACGCAAAAGAGGCAATCAGACAAAAAAGAAGGATGTTATACAAGTTGTTTTTCATACAAAACCGGGTTACTCACCCGGCCCTGTAACCGATGTCATATAGCTTCGGTCACGGGCCGCTAAGCCGTAATCAAGAGTTCAGATTTTCAACCAATCAAAGCGTTAACCGAGAAGCTATATGATATCCTCCATATCTTGTATAAATCCTTTTCGAATATAAAGTTCCCGCCAAAAAAGTCAAGCGGGAAAGGACATATCGCAGAACCTGACTGCAATTGGTCGGCCGATTCTCCTATTTAATTCAGCACTAAATGACTAACTGACTATCCCACAACATATTAAGCCCAGAGTGACAATTTCGGGATTTCATTCAACCTGGTGAATTCATCGTCCAGCCAGCAGAAAAGGTGAATCCGCTTTCACAGATTCGCCACACAATACTGAAATACTCTTGTATGATCGTACGCAAAACGGGACAGGCTATGTTACCTGTCCCGCTCATTTATCATTTCTTTTGTCCGAAAGATCAGGGCCTCGCCTCGCCTCACTTCATCTCCACGCCAATCCCGCTTGGCGCCAGTTGCTCCATTTCACAGGTGAAATGCCTGAGGAAGGCTGCCTGCCGGGTGATTTTATAGCCGCCCAGTTTGTCCTTTGCTTCGGCAATCCGGGCCGCCGCATCGGCCACGTAATCAAGGTGCGAGTTGGTGTACACCCGCCGTGGCACGGCCATTCGCACCAGTTCGCGCCGGGCCGTGAGCTTCTCACCGGTGTTGGGATCTTCGCCCCCGAACATGAGTGAACCTATCTCCACCGCCCTGACGCCACCCTCAAGGTACAGCGCCACCGTCAGCGTCTGCCCCGGGAACTGCTCGGCAGGAATATGACTGAGAAACTTGCCGGCGTCGGCGAACACAGCATGGCCACCGATTGGCTCGACAATTGGAATCCCGGCCTCTTTGATTCTTTCACCAAAATACCGAACCTGCTCCACCCGAAAATCGAGATAGTCAAACTCGAGAACTTCCTCAAGACCGACCGCCAGGACTTCCAAATCGCGTCCGGCCAGTCCTCCGTATGTCATGAAGCCTTCGACAATAATCAGCAGTTCGGTCAGCCGGCGGTAGAGGTCTTCATCGTTGACAGCGATAAAGCCACCAATATTGGCCAGCCCGTCTTTTTTGGCCGACATCATCACGCCGTCGCACTGCTCAAACATCTCGTGCGCGATATCCCGAATTGATTTGTCCGCGTAACCCGGTTCATCGCGCTTGATGAAATAGCTATTCTCGGCGAAGCGGGCGCAGTCGAAGAAGAACGGAATGTGGTGCTGCTTGCACAGCGCCGAAACGTCCTTGATATTCTTCATCGACACCGGCTGTCCGCCGATCGAGTTGTTGGTGACGGTCATGACAATCACCGGAATTTTGTCGGCACCCTTCTCGTGGATGAACTGCTCCAGAGCCTCGACATCCATGTTACCCTTGAAAGAGACGTATTCATCGGTGTTCGATGCTTCACACGGAAAGTCCACGGCTATCCCGCCCTTATGCAGGGTATTGGCGCGGGTGGTATCAAAATGAGTGTTGTTGGGGACGTAGTCACCCTTTTTCAGGATTGTGCTGAAAAACAGATTCTCCGCCGACCGACCCTGGTGGCAGGGCACCACGAAGTTCTTGCGGGTGAGGTCTTTGACCACCGATTCAAAACGGCGAAACGATGTCGCTCCGGCGTAAGTTTCATCACCCATCATCAGGGCTGCCCACTGACGATTGGACATAGCCGCGGTCCCTGAATCGGTTAACAGGTCGATATAGATGTCGGTGGCATCGAGCCGGAAGACATTGTAAGCGGCCTGCTTGATACGCTCTTCGCGCTGCTTGCGCGTAAGCAGTTTTATCGGTTCAACTGACTTTATTCGATATGGTTCAGCCGGCTGGCGTTTTCTCTGCATCGTTTTCTCCTTTGAGTTTCAGGTTATACGCAACGGACAATTAAGAAGAAAACGATTATGTGACGGTTTTGACACGGCGACGATGATATTCCAAACCCAGGTGAACTGAACTGGACCGGGATGTAAACATCGAATTCATCATGCCTTTCGGAGTTTGAAATCGGGTACTATGTAACCGGTTATAACATTACGGTTGTTTCTAACCGGTGGTTTCTCTTCCGATTTAAGATACGGAAAATCGGACATATTGGCAATGATTCCCAATTGCTTCATAACTTCGACAATAATCGCGCCCAGAGCGCGCTGATTACCGTCGTGCACCTTCACCGCTATACCCAAACACGGGTCGGCAAACCCCACCCCCTCAAGCGATTCCGCACCGATCTTGCACACCACGTTACGCGGAAAAGAGCGCATGATAGACAGATCCAGACGCTTCTCCCCGGAAACCATCTCAGGATAAGCAATCATGGCTGCCTTTATCGTGGCCGCGGCGTCCTTCTGCTGCACACTGGAGCCTTCGACATTGGCCAGCTTTTTGAATCCCAGCGCCAGGTTATACAGGGGCATCGAGAAATTGGGAGCGCTACAGCCGTCAATCGTGACATCCATTTTCTCCGCCGCAAACTCACAATACTCCGCGACTGCGGTCTTGACCACCTGCTGCGTTTGGCTGTCAGGATCAAGGTACCCGGCGATGTCCTCTCCCAGATGACGTGCCAGCGCCAGAAAGCCGCTGTGTTTGCCGGAGCAGTTGTGACGGACGGGGTCTGAGTCTTCACCCGAGGTCGGGTATTGCCGGGCCATCTCCATACCGATCGGCCAGTGACTGCCGCATTGCAAATCTTCCGGTTTGTTGCCGGCCAGCTTTAGATTCGACAAAACCACATCGCGGTGCTCATCGCTGCCCGTGTGCGAACCGCACATGATAGCCAGTTGTTTGGGTGTGAAGTCGAAGGCAGCGGCGGCGCCGGTTGTAATCAAAGGCAAAAGCTGAAAAGGTTTGATCGACGAACGTGCCATGATCGTCATGTACGGATCGCCGAGATAGTGGGTCAGATGGCCCTGTCCGTCGACCACGGCCACCGAGGCGTAGTGCACCGCCTCGGCCGTGTTGTTGCGAAGAACCCTGGCTGCCAGTTCTACTTGCGTATCCAAGGCATCACCTTTCGCTTCCGAGAAACACACCCTTTTTGTAAGACACCACCACGCGCGTGTAGTCTTTATCCTCTGCCAGCTTGTAAGCCAGTGTGACGGTCTTCACCGCCGAGGCGCCGGCCCCAAGCTCCTCGGAGAATTGAATCCGGTCTTCCGCCCGTGGACCCAGCACCAGCGCCGGGCTTTTTGCCGAACCGTCGTGATAACCGTCGGGACCGCTAAAACGCGGATGGTATTGTAAATCCCGATCATCGATAATCGTTATAAAATACTCATCCAGCACGACCGGGTCTGACCCGGCGTTGGTAATGCCTATCTCGCTGACGATATTTCGGTCGTGCGGATCTATCATCAATTCCAGCGGAAAATGAAACACCACCTTACCGTCCGGCGACTGGCACATCCGCTCGTTTTGAACGCGGCAGAATTTGAAATTGCTGACCTCGGCCTGGTCGGCTGTCGCCGCTTCATCGGCAATCAAACGGACCTGCTCAGTCGGCTGACCACAGGCCAGTATAAGCACCGGCAGAGCCAGCAACAACAGCGATTGTATTCTCAACAATGATCTCATAGGGCCGATCATCCTCTTCTTTGCAGCAGGCTCTGTTGAACCAGCATGATGATGCCTTCGATTTTATTGGAAAGCTCCAGTTTCCATTCCCCCTGGTCCTGTTTGAGAGTCACGACATTCATCTCGTCCACAGTGCGGTTGCCAAGCGCCATTTTAGTCTGCATCACCACGTGCACCAGGCTGTCGCCCTCGGCCACGGCCCCGACGATCCGGTTATCCATCCCGGTGAAAGTGGTGCTCAAGTCCGGGACGATAGTGAAAAGGTTCGTCATCAGGCTGGTGAAGAACTCTTCCGACGTGCCGTTGCGAAGATTCTCCAGTTGCACGGTGCTTCCGAAAAGATTGATGCTGTCAGTGGCGTTGTCGGCCCGGGCCAGAATCTCGATAGGCTGCATAAGGGTAGTTTTGAAACTGTCCAGCGCCTCTGTGTGCAGGAGTTTGGCGTATTCGTCCCAGTTCAACTGAACGACAGCCTCGTTGCCCGCACGGGCGATGGCGATTTGTTCATCGAGAGAAACGGCCTGCTGCTGAGTGCAGCCAACGGCCAGCACCAGCACCAGGCAGATCGCCAGCAGGCTGGTTATCAGAGTTACCTGCCTGTAGGCGCGCAAGTTTTGAATGACTTTTTTGATAGTGACTCCCTTCGCCGTGGCATTCCCGATGGCCGGGAATCCCGGATTATTGGTCTTGTTCTGTCATCACCGGCCAATCTAACAAAAACGACCGGATGACACAAATAATATTAGGGAAACCGGACGACGAGGGCCGCCCGGATAACGTGTAGACCTGGATG
>JAUXCD010000193.1 GCA_030619085.1 Candidatus Zixiibacteriota bacterium | reverse complement strand
CCGCCGGGTGCATCCTGAACCTGGTATGAAATGTCTATGCCCAGCCGACTGCCATCCCCCAGCAGCTCTTCAAATCGGGGTGTGTCGTCGGGTGTGGATATAATCAAAATGTCGGTCACGCCCATCAGCATAAGCGTCGACAGCGGATAGTAAATCAACGGTTTATCGTATACCGGCAACAATTGCTTGCAGGCCACCTGCGTGACCGGATAGAGTCGGCTTCCGGAGCCGCCGGCCAGGATGATTCCTTTCACTTTCTTAGCGCTCATTTCTCCCCCGATAGCCGATCAGCGTACATCCGCTCGTAGTATTTTCGGTAGTCCCCGCTGATGCAACTTTCCAGCCAGGTATCATTGTCCAGATACCATTCCACCGTCGCTCTGAGAGCCGCCTCGAAACTGTACTTAGGCAGCCAGCCCAGTTCATCGCGAATGCGGCTGGAGTCGATCGCATAGCGGCGATCGTGACCGGGCCGATCCTCGACAAACCTGATCAGTTCCTCATGGCGGTCGCCGTCCAACATCTGATCCATGATGCGACAGATGCTCTCCACCAGATCGATATTGGTGACCTCGTTGCCGCCGCCGACATTGTACGTGCGGCCGGCCTCTCCCTTGTGAAAGACCACATCGATAGCCCGGCAGTGGTCCTCTACGTAAAGCCAGTCCCGTACATTGAGACCGTCACCGAAAACCGGTAACGGCTGACGTTCGGTGGCGTTGCGGATCATCAGCGGAATCAGCTTCTCCGGAAACTGGAGGGAACCGAAATTATTCGAACAGTTCGTCGTCACCGTGTTGAGCCCATACGTCTTGTGATACGAGCGCACCAGGTGGTCGGCAGCGGCCTTGGAGGCGGCATACGGCGAGTTCGGCCCAAATGGCGACTGCTCGGAAAACGTACCCGTTTCACCGAGTGAACCGTAGACCTCGTCGGTGGAAACATGATGAAACCGAAACCCGGGATTCTCTTTGGCGACGCTAACCGCCCGCTCCAGCAGGTTGAAGGTGCCTACGATGTTCGTTTGAATGAACTCCGCCGGACCGTCGATTGACCGGTCGACATGTGTTTCCGCGGCCAGATGGATAACGGCGTTTATCCGATACTTATCGAAGCAGGCCGTCAGTTCAGCGGCATTGCGAACATCGACTTTCTCGAATCGGTAGTTGTCCCGGCTTTCGATTGAACTCAAATTGGCCAGATTGGCGGCGTAAGTGAGGCAATCGATATTGACAAACAGGTACTCCGAATACAAGGGCACCAGGTACAAGAGCAGGTTGGAACCAATAAAACCAGCTCCCCCGGTGACAGCTACACGAGTGCGATATGCATCCAGATTCATCAATATCTCCTTAGGCAGCTATTTAAGCGTGACTACCATGAAATACAACAAAAAACTGAATGGCGCATATTCACTTACATGTCTTTCAAAGAAGCGTGAACATTGTGGGCGGCGATGTATAGTGGTGAGAAAAAGGCAAAAAAAAGTGGCGCCCCGCAGAATTGAACTGCGGACACACGGATTTTCAGTCCGTTGCTCTACCAACTGAGCTAGGGCGCCAACTTAATCTCCGTTCAAGAGAAATAGAAGTTAAACCGATTTCGGCATAAGTCAAACAAAAAATCAGTGCCGGTTTAACAAATATTCGCGAGTGGGCCTTACCAGAAGAAAAACTAACGCCGCCGCCGACAGAGCCAATAGAATAATATCTATGTAGTGACTGTAGACGACAATGGTGGTGATAATCACCAGGCCGTTGACGGCGATCAGCCCGTACCACCCCCACTTTCGGGAATCGCGATAGGCGATGGAGATGGAGATAAGAACCAGTCCGACGATAGTGAATACGATCGGCGTACCCAGATCAGAATAGTTTCGGTCGAGGATACTCAGCACTATTTTCACGCCGCCGTATATCAGAAAACATACGGAAAACAACATGCCGTACCAGCCGGCAAGTCGATAGCTGAGCGGACTCATTTGATTCTTATCTGCCATTTTGCTTATCCTGTCTTTTTATTCGTTTATCCTGCCCAGCAGGCCGGCGCCGATAAAACCGGCGTTATTTCCAAGGCTGGCTTTCACAATGCTTAAACCATCGACAGCCGAAGAAAATGCATGTTTTTTCATTTCGGAGAAAACAGCCTCCAAAAAATGTCCGCCTCCGTCGGCAATGCCTCCACCGATAACTACGATCTCGGGATTGAGAAGATTCACAACACTCGCCAGACCGATGCCGATATAGACAGCCGTTTCGTCAAGGACCTGCGTCGCCACCTCGTCTCCCTTTTTGTGGGCCGCGAACAATTTTCTAATGTTGAGATTGTCGAGGTCACCCTCAAGTATTTCTTTAAGTATGGGCGGCAATTCATTTTTAATCAATTGCTTGGCTCTGGCAATAATTGCCTGCGAAGAGCAGTATGCTTCCATGCAACCATCGTTGCCGCAGTTGCATCGGGGGCCCTCGAAATTGATAGTGATATGGCCCAGTTCACCGGCAGTACCGTTGGCTCCGTGATAAATCTCTCCGCCGATAATCAGCCCGCCGCCCACGCCCGTGCCCAACGTGAGGCAGACAACATCCTTGCGGCCCGTGGCGGCGCCGAATGTTGCCTCGGCCAGAGCCATGGCGTTGGCATCGTTGTCGACATAGATCGGCATGTTCAGACGCTCTCTCAGTGTCCCCCCGATATCCATTCCCTGCCAGCCCTTGATATTGGGACACGGTCCGATCACCTTGCCTGTCTTGAAATCCACCGCACCCGGCGTGCCTACCCCCAACCAGTGAACGTCCATCTCCTCCTCGGCCGCATACAGAAGCAGTCGCTCGGCGATATTTGTCACTTTGTGCATCAGGGGAGTCGGACCTTTTTCGGCCGTGGTCGGACGTTGCTCTTTATGAAGAATCTTACCGGCTGCATCCACCAGTCCGAACTTGATGCTGGTGCCACCGATATCAATACCGGCATATACAATGCTATCGGGTAAAGTCATACCTGATTTCTCTGGTTCCAAAACCGTGCGCTATTTCCGTGGCAATGATCACTGTGAACGGTCTGAAATAAGTTTCCTTCGGATTATCCTGTCAATTAAAAACGGGGCGCACCGACGCCTCGGGGACCTTGCGGATATTAGTCTCTCTCCAGGTGTTTTTTGAGATAGGTGATCAGCTCACTCATCTGAATCGTTTCCTGAATCTCTTCGGCTTTCAACCACTCTTCCCTATCCTGGGTCTGCTGCGCCTTGATCCGTCCGGCCTCGAGATTCTTCACCGTGACCTTGCCGCTGTCGAACTCGTCCGAGCCGGCTATCACCGCAAACGGTATCCCGACTTTATCGCCGTACTTGATCTGCTTGGTCAGATTCTTGGTGTCACCGGAATATATCTCCGATGGTATCCCCGCCTCGCGAAGGTCATGCAGGATCTTCAGGTAATCAGCCAGACGTTCGCGGTCCATGACTGTCACCAGTACCTGCGAGGTCGAGTCTTTAAGGTCGAGCGCTTTCAACTCTATCAAAGCTGCCAGCAACCGGTCGATGCCTATCGATGACCCCACCGCCGGGACGGATCGCCCGAGGAAACGGTCAACCAGATTATCATACCGTCCGCCGGAAAAGACCGAACCGTAATCCGGCAGGTCTAGCAGACTGGTCTCGAACACCGGACCGGTGTAATAGCCAAGTCCGCGGACTATGGTCAGGTCAACCTCGGTCTTGCTGCGGTCAATACTCATGGCATTGAGGATGTCATGAATCTTACGCAGTTCCTGTAGACCGGTCTCGGATTCTTCGATATTCCCCAGAAGTTTCTCGGCTCGCTCCAGCGGGTCGCCGTCTTTGCTCATGGCGATTTCCAGAAACTGCTCGATCTGGTCAATTTGCTTTGCGGGCAACCCTACGCCGGGGATCTTGTCGCCCGATTGGTCTACACGCCCCGGGCCGAGTTCCCGAATGACCGCCTCTCTCCCCTGCTTTTCAAGCTTGTCGATGACGCGCATGACATCGGGGCCGGTCTCGGCGGAGATACCGGCATACTCGATCAGGCCGTTGAGAATCTTGCGGTTGGAGTAGCGAACCTTGAAATTGCTGATGTTGAGGTGCTCGAAAGTGGTCACCATGGCAGCGATGATTTCAGAGTCGGCCAGAAGGTTCTGCGTTCCGACGATATCGATATCAAACTGCATGAACTCACGGAATCGCCCCGGTCCCGGTTTGTCCACGCGCCAGACATTGCCGTATTGATAGCGGCGAAAAGGCAGGGCCAGTTCAGGATTGCTGGCCACATATCGCGCCAGCGACAGGGTAAACTCGTACCGCAGGGCCATTTCCACTTTGTCCGGACCCTGGAATCCAAACAGCTCATTGAGGGAATCCTGGCTGTAATGAGGGCCCAAAAGCGCCTCGGCGAACTCCAGCGAAGCGGTCTGTAGCGGCAAAAAGCCCATCAGTTCGAAAACTTCCCGAACCCTGCCGATCATTTCCTCGCGGGCGATCTGCTCGGCGGGCGGATAGTCTCGAAAGCCCTTGAGCAATTGTGGCTTAACTTTATCTTTTTTCTTCTTCGCCATCCGTCTGTCACCTCAGGTTTTGAGGCCCCAATTTAGGACATTTTTTGACCGCTTGAAAAGGCTTTTTTCTCGGTTGATGCACACAGACTATGACTTGACAGAATTGTCCTCCAACGTATATTAAAATAAAGACCATAATACTTACTCAGGTAATACCAGGCAAAACATCGATCACGGCTGTCACGTCGGCATCTGCATCAGGACTATAAGACTGCCGACGCTCACAAAGCGCTTGTTATCGGAAGGTTCGGGCGCAAACTCTAAAAAGAGGTGTCAATTATGAAACGGTTGGTACTCTCCGCCGTGATGTTATCACTTCTGTGCTGTGGATTGGCACAGAGTCAGCACGTGAGTCTTGATCGCGTAATCGGCCTGGTAGAGCCGGATACTATCCTGACCAACAGGTCGGTTATCTTCTATATTCGCTTCACCAACGACTATCCCAACTACATCGATGGTTCCACCAACGGCTTTGTACTGAAATCACCCGATGGCGCCGTCTGGTCCACGGCCGTTGCCGAGCCTACTGGATCTTTCTCCTCCGAAATATACGATGGTGGCATTTTTATCAACACTTTCAGTTGGGATGGTTCCGGCGCGGACACTGTCGGTTTTGGTGGCTTCAGAATAAACAAACCGGGAATTCCCACCCGCTTCGATGAGGTTGTCCTCACCATAAAGTCATTCTT
>JAUXCD010000079.1 GCA_030619085.1 Candidatus Zixiibacteriota bacterium | reverse complement strand
AACTTATTCTTTGTCCGCGGAAATTATCGGGGCACCATGACGGTGCGAGTGGCTGGGTTAGCTGGTGCCGGATGGCCGCGAACCCACAAGGGTAAGCCTTTTGCCAAGATCCGATGATACCAGGAAAGCTGAGGGCATAATCGGCGAGGTGTCACAAAGTCGCAACGACTCATCCCCGGCATTGCGGCGCTGATCACCGAGATACCGGTCTTTGCTGAAGCTGTTGTCGGTCTTGAGACTGAGAATCGGGATAGTGTAGGCCATCTGCCGGGAAGCCGACTTGCGGCTGGGGGCCATGTTCTCGTCGGCCGGAGCCGACGAATGGCAGTAACCCCGCAGTTGCGGCTCGTCCTGGGTCGTTTCAACGCATAAAGTCCCGGTCGAAAACGTACTCGCGCTACCGGTGGGCGACAGGGCAAGGGCACCCAGAACCAACAGAATTACGGCCGCGTAAGCAGACTGGATGGCTATCTTGGCAAGTTTATTCATCTTATCATCTTTTATCGACGGCCGAATATAATTCAATTAGCCTATAAGTCAAACCTATTTTGACAGCATCATTGACAGGGGGAAGCAGTTTTCATAAACTAACAGTCAGTAGATGTGGGGGAAATGGCCCCACAAAACGCTATCAAAACAAATAATATCGGGAGTTTACATGAACCGCCATTTTCCCAAAGTAAGGGTGACAACCGTATTTTTCGCCCTGATAGGCCTGCTAATTCTTACTGCGGCCGTGAAGGCCCAATCCCAGAAATACAACCTCGACAACGGCATGGAAGTAATCCTGAAAGAAAACCACGGCTCCCCCATGGTTTCCAGTATTGTGTTTGTCAAATCCGGAGCCAAGTACGAGTCCCGCTTTGAAAACGGGATCACCCACTTTCTGGAGCACTTGCTCTTCAACGGTACGACCAGCCTTGGCCGCGAGGAATTGGATAACTCTGTAAGGAACCTGGGCGGCTATCTCAACGCCTTTACACGCAAGGAGCTTACCACTTACCTGGTGCTGTTACCCAAACAGTATATCAATTTCGGTATGACGGTCCAGGCTGACATGCTCTTCAATTCGACCATCCCCGAAGAGGAACTGGCCAAGGAGCGAAAAGTGGTGATCGAAGAGATCAAGCGCGACGCCGATTCACCGACGGCGGCAGCCGAGTCGTTTTTCACCGAAAAAGCATATGCCGGCACGCTCTATGACCGGCCGGTGCTCGGCTATAAGGCCTTTATAGAGAATATCCCCCGTGATGCCATTTTGCAGTATTGGAAGAAATATTACAAGCCCTCCAATATGACCCTGTTGGTGATCGGCGATTTCCAGCCGGAAGCAATGAAAACCTCGGTGGCTTCAGTTTTCGGAGCGTTTGAAAATCCACCCGTCCCTGAGATCGTGATACCCTCGGATTCTACCACCGGCGACGAAGCCGGTCTTTCTTCGGCTGTTGATGATCACCTTAAACTTCTCCGGGCGACCGGACCGGCGGAGAATATCAAAGGGCAGCATATTTATGACACGGTTGCGGCCGTTACTTCCACGCAAGTGAATTTCTCTTTCGCGGCGCCGCATTTTGAGGATTCGGCGTACCTGGCTGTTGACCTGCTGAGCCAGTATCTGGCTATGGACGATATTTCACCGCTGATGAAGGCCCTCAAGGGGGGAGCCGAACCGCTGGCAACCGAAGCCTCTGTCTATTTGCAGACCTACGCGGAGTTCTCGCGCCTCGAGATATCGGTCATCACCGATAACGCGGGAAACGCGGATTCGATAACGTCAATCATTCTCGATCATGTGAGAAAGCTCCATCAACTGACGGCCGATACGGAGGTGCTGGCCGGAATCAAGACTAGCGTCAAGTGCGACGAAATCTTCAACGCCGAACGGCTGCACTACCTGGGCTTCATAATCGCACCGATGATGATGACGGCCGGCTGGGATTTCATTCAGACCTATGCCGAAGAGTTGGGAAAAGTGACCTGGCCTGAGTGTCAGCAGGCAGCCGAAACCTGGTTCAGCCAGCCAGATTATGTAGCCACCGTGGTCAGACCGGCGGCCGAAGGGCAGTTACCCTATGTTCCCCGGGAGATGACGACCGAGGAAGTATCGGCGTATTTTGCCTCCGCGACTATCGAGCCGTACGTGGCTGACACCACCCGTATCACTTATCCGATCACAGACTCGGTCAGTTTCGAGCTGGATGACCGGGCTGAGTATTATCGCGAGGAACTCGCCAATGGCATGACGGTGATTATCAAGTCCCGACAGGACAGCAGGGTGTTCGCCATGAACATTCTGGGGAAGAACCGATCCGCGGCCGAACCGTCGGGCAAGGAGGGAATAACCGACTTCGTCAACCGCTGTATCGAGAAAGGCACCATCACCCGGAGCAGTTCCGAGCTCTCGCGCGACCTGGCCAGGATCGGGGCAAAGGTAACCCTGTCTGACAATCCGTGGATACCATACGATGACCGCTATACCACGCGGCAGTATTCATTCATGAAATTTGAGACGATTGACGAGTATGCTGAGAAGGGCTTTCACCTGTTTTCAGAAATGCTTTTGTATCCCGCGTTTGATTCGGTGGAAGTGGAGAATGTCCGGCGGTCGATGCTGGGTGTGCTGGGACGCAATAGCGCGTCGGGCCGAAATATTGCCCGTGACCTCTTTTACGGCACCTTGTTTGAGGGCAAAGCCTATGCCAAGCCGATTATGGGCAGTATGCGGTCGCTCAACATGATCTCGGTCGAAGACTTAAGATCTCACCATGCCAGTTTTTATGCGCCTGAGAACACAATTCTCTCTATCGTTACCAACAAGCCGGTGGCTGAAGTGATGAAATGGGTGGACCTGCGCTTCGGGAGACTGGTCGCTCAGACGTCAGCAACGGAACCGGGGGCCGCTCCGGAGGCCGTGACTGCGATCAAAACGGCGCACAAGGATATCGACAAGGAACAGATAAATATCTATCTGGGCTCGACCCTGCCGGGGGCAGGCGATGCCGACGCCGTAGCGATAGGTGTGGCGACATCGCTTTTGTCCAGCCGGCTTTATCTCAATCTCCGTGAGAAACAGGGATTGGCCTATTCGGTGGGCGCTTCGGCTTTTCTGGACCGGGATTTCGGCTGGTACTACTGCTCCATAGGGACCGGCTTTGAGAACTATCAAAAAGCGGTCGATGGCATCATTCTGCAGATTGAGAAGCTCAAGTTGGACGGTCCCACCCAGCAGGAGCTCAGCAAGGCCCGCAATCAGCTCTGGGGCCGGTCGATGAGTGCCAAACTGGCCAGCATCAACCAAGCTTTCTACCTTGGCGTGGATGAGTATCTGCAGCGGGGATACGCTTACGACGCTCAGTACCTGAGTCAATTGTCACAGGTGTCACTGAGTTCAGTTCGGCAGGTTATTTCCAGGTATTTTGACACCGAGCGATATGTGATTGCCACGGCCGGTAAGCTGCCCTGAGCGGCGACGGCTGATGAGTTCAGCGAGGGGATGAAAAAGTAGAACATTCTCCTCCGTTTTGCTTGACCTGCGATGCGGGCGACAATATATTCGCGCCAAAACCTGATCCGTTAGCTGAGAAATATCGCGTCACATGGCCATTGACAAAAGCCCAGGTCTACGACCCGCTGCCGGTCGGGCAGACGGCTACATTGTGTCAGCAAAGATCGTTCTGATCTTTTTTTTGCTATACCTGTTTATCCTTTCCATAACCCTTTTGGGGGCGGCTTTTAAGCTCTTTGGCGCCGACTTCGCCAGAGCGATTTTTCAGACAACATCGAATCCTCTCGTCGGCCTGATGATCGGCATCCTGTCCACGGCCATAATACAGTCTTCTTCCACCACAACGTCGATTATCGTAGGGCTGGTCGCAGCCGGTTCCACCACCGGTACCGGGTTGACTTTCGAGGCGGCCATCCCCATGGTAATGGGGGCCAATATCGGGACCTCGGTCACTAACACGATTGTCTCTCTGGGCCATATCGCGCGCGGTGATGAATTCCGACGAGCCTTCGCCGGGTCAATGGTGCATGACCTGTTCAATGTGTGTGCCGTGATTGTACTGTTTCCGCTGCAGGTCTATTACAATATCATAGGCATCAGCGCCAAAGCGGTTGAAAGCGTTTTTGTCGGATTCGGTGGCCTCAAATTCAGTTCTCCTCTGGCCGCAATCACCAAACCGGTCGCCCATGAGATTGTGCACCTCACCGGCGACTCGGCCTGGTTATCCGTCATCATATCGTTTGTTCTTCTGATAGTGGCCTTGCGCTATATCGTCAAGGTCCTCAAATCGCTGGTGCTTTCGCGGGTTGAGAAGTTTTTCCAGAGATATGTTTTCCGCACGCCCGCTCTCGGTTTCCTTCTGGGTGTGGTATTGACGGTTTTGGTTCAGTCGTCGTCAATCACGTCTTCGATGATAGTTCCGTTGATGGGTGCCGGAGTTATAACTATTCATCAGGCTTTTCCGTACATGCTGGGAGCCAATGTCGGCACGACCATCACGGCTTTCCTGGCGTCGTTTGTGACCGGTAGTGAAGATGCTGTCAGTGTGGCTTTTGCCCACCTTCTGTTTAACACCTACGGGATATTGATTTTTTGGCCTCTGAAGGCGATTCCAATAGGTATGGCCGAGAAACTGGGTGAATGGACGACCAAATCGAAGATCATACCGATAATTTACATAGTCATTGTGTTTTTCATAGTTCCTGGTATAATAATATATCTGTTGGGGTAAAAGATGTTCCGTAAGTTCAAAGAGTTATTCAGTTCCGAAAGCCTACTCGACGCCGCCTTCGAAACGACGCTGACCATGCTGGAATTCGATTACAAGATGTATGCCGCCTCGAGCAAGTCGTTGCGGGAATCGGACACCAGTGAACTTCCCTTTGATATCAAAAAGACCGACCGGAAAATAAATAAGTACGAGAGAGAAGTCCGTCGCAATGTCCTGACGCACCTTTCAATCGCCGGGACCCAGAACATCGTTCCGGGCCTGGCGCTGGTCTCGATTGTGATCGATGTTGAGCGGATCGGCGACTACACCAAAAATATCGCCGGCCTGGCCCAGATGCATCCGACTCGGCTCAACGGGGGGAAGCATGAGGAGTTGTTGAAGGAGATTGAAGCGACTATCGAGACCAATTTCCCGATCGTCATCGAAGTACTCAAGACTCAGGACAAGAGCAAGGCACGGAAAGTTCTGCAGATTGAAGAGGCAACGGCCTCCAAGGCAGAAATGATTGTGAGCGATATGATCACGAACGAGGACAAGAACATCTCGCACTCCACGGCGGTGTCGCTGGCCATGTATGCCCGCTATCTCAAGCGCATCAACGCGCACCTCACCAATATCGCCAGCGCGGTGGTGAATCCGTTTCCGAGAATCGGTTTCAGAGAGAAGAAGCCTACGTCCAAGTCGAAATCCAAGTAAGACAAAGTCTACTTGCCTTTGATCCCCAGACCGGTGAAGAATGTCGGTCTGAGCGATTTCCGGTGAGCTATCAGGAAGAATATCCCCAGGGCCAGGTATATTATCGTCACTTCTATTCTGATCTGCTCGACAATCAATTGAGCGAAAAACAGCACAGCCAACAGCGTCCCTTCGGTGCGGTTCAGCTTGAGATTGAGCAACACGGCTACGCCGAAGAGCGACTGGGCGGCCGTCAGAACCAGTTCGTGAACCTGCAGGCTGTCGAGTACGAACGGCCTGATCACGCCGCCGGATATAGCGAACACCAGCGGGATAGTGCCGATCAGCAGAGTCCACTGGTTGACCTTGGATGAAATCAGGGCTTTCATCGCCGAACTGGCCGCGCCGCGCATCGTCCAGGTGGCGGCGATGATAAACTCCGGCGACTCCGAGGCGAGAGGGGCCAGCCACTGCACCAGCAGAAACTCATTGACATTGAACTCCTTGCCCATCATGACCAGCGATTCGGCAAATGGTTCGGACACAAAGAAAATGACCGTCCCCGCGTAGGCAAACATTGCAATCGTAGTGAACCGCCGCCAGCCGGCGGAAAGGTTGGCAATTATCTTGACCGGGCCGACCAGCTTGGGTTCCTCCTGTGGCATTTTGGCGATGCGCCTGGTATATAAGCCGAAAATACTGACCAGGATGACGGTGTCGATGAGATTCAGGCTGCCCTTGAGGGGAATCGTGAAGGAGTAGAGCGTGGCCAGACCGAGATAGAATATCTCGGCGCGTTGGGATTGATGAAGAATAATCTCTTTACGCTTGCGGACGATGACATACAACAACAACACCACCGGCCAGCCCAGTCCGACCAGAAGACGGTTGGCCCCGGTCATGTTTGCGATGGCGTAATGGGCCTGGGCGGGGTCGTGTGCCGCCTTCCAGGTGAAGACGAAATCAACAGCATACTCCGGCAGCACGGCCAAAAGGGCCAGGATGGCGATCGCGAGAGATTCGGAAATATCTATCTGGGCCGCCTCGGCCCCCCAGGAGAGAATAAAGGCGCCGCCGAAAATTGCGATTCCAAAGAGAATGGTTCCTGTCAGGGCGGAGACCTCGGTGTTGGTCGCACCCAGGTATAGGCCGGGCACAGACACCGCGACTGTGGCGGCGAGGCTCAGGTATAAACCGGGGGTGATCTCGTATTTGGGGCGGGGCGTACTCACTTGGGGCGATTCTGATTTCATTATCCAGGCCGGTCTGGCAATCAGCTATCCTCTGATAATCATGTTTACGATGTCTTTACGCAACAGTACACCGACCAGGTTGCCGTCCGAGGTCACGAAGACTCTTCTGATATCCTTGAATATCATCATCGCGGCCACCTCGACAATTCTCGTCTCAGGAGTGGTTACCTCGAAATCCTCCCGGAACAGTTGAGATACCTTGATTTTGTCTTCCTGCTTCAACAGTTCCTCGAACGGTTCCACGTCCATGGAATAGTTGAGATTGGAGATGAGCGATTTGTAGTCGGGAAGCGCCGCCTTGATAAGATCGCGGTCGTTGATAACGCCCAGCAGACGGTTAGAGTTATCGACTACGGCCAGTGCCGAAAGGCGGTTGCGGAACATGACGTTGGCCACTTCTTTGAGAGTGTCATCGGGGGTGACCGAGGCCACTTTGTGCCGCATGATATCTTTGACCATCAATTCCTTGTCGACGGTGACGCTGGTGTCGGCGATGAGCTTGATGAGGTCATTGCGATTGTTAATAGCCAGGACTTCCTTCAGGACGCCTTCCATCCGCGCGAAAGTGGCCAGTCCCGACAGGGTCTGGAGATAGAGCTTGGCGATTGTCGATGGCGTTAGCAGCACACATACCACGTGCACCGGGACACCGTCGGCCGTTTTATCCTTCAGGCCCGCTTTGGATACACCCAGCAGGATGTACAATTCGTTTGCCGCGTCCGTGCGGGCATGTGGAAAAGCGAAGCCGTGACCGTACGACGTATCCTCGATTTCTTCCCGCTCCCGAATAGTGCCCAGCACCGTGTCATAGTCGAGACTGATGCCTTCCTGTTGGATCAAGTCGAGAAGTTCGAGAATCGCTTCGTCTTTGGTAGTAGCCTTCAGGTCGATATTTATGCGGCGATCCATAAGCAGATTAGCTAATTTCACCGATTACCTCATGCTTGGTTTGAGAGTTTTTCATGGGGGTGCCTGATGATCAGCGAGGGCGAAGCCACGCCGCCGGACACAAGGAATTTAATGCCTTCCTCCACCGTCATATTGAGTGTGACCGCCTCCTTTTCGGGGACGATGACCACGATTCCGGAGATGGGAGTAGGCGTTGACGGTATAAAGACCACGGCATATTTGCTGACCTCGTCGTTCAGACTCATTTCGACGCGGTGAGAAATGAAGCCCAGGGCGTGAAGGCCCTTGCGGGGGTATTCAATCAAAGTGACTTCTTTAAATGATGACATCGATGGAGCAGCGATGGCTTCCAGGAGCTGTTTCGCGGACGAATAGATGGGTCGGATAATGGGCAGCCGCGCCAGGACACTGTCACCACGGCGATAAATCCAGGCCCCGAGAACGTTCCGGGTCAGCACGCCGGCCAGAATTATGATCAGGAGAGTTGAGAATATACCCAGGCCGGGGATATAATAGCCCAGAAGATGGTGGATGAACGGTTGTAGAATCCCATCAACCGTCTCAAACAGGAATTTGAGTACGATATACGTCAGGATGATCGGGACAACAACCAGAACGCCTGAAATGAAATATTTCTTTAAGATAGCGGCGGTCTCGTTCAAAAGTAACATGATATACCCGGGTTTTAATTCACCCGGAGTATATGTGTCACTACAGTTTATGTCAATTATTTTCGGAGGCTCAATTGGGGATGAAGCCGAAAGAGGCTGAGATATCGGAAGCGAACCGCATGATGGGCTCAGGGTATAGGCCCAACAGGAACACGCCTATCAATCCCAGACACACCACCATCAGGGCCGGAGCCGAGAATTTCACGCGGTACGGGGAGGTTTCCTTGGAGAAATACATCTCCTTGATGACGTTGGCGTAGTAGTACAGCGAGAACACGGCGGTCAGCATACCCACACCGACCAGCCAGTATAGCCAACTGGAGCTGGCGCTGCTGCCAGCGGTCTTGATGGCGGCCGCGAACACGTAATACTTGGCCATGAATCCGGCCAACGGTGGAATACCCGCCAGCGAGAGAAGGAAAACGGCCATCGAGGCCGCCAGCAGCGGCGATGATTTTGACAATCCGGCGTAGCTGCTTATCTGGGTCAGGCCGGTTTTATCCTCGAAAATGGCCACGACGGCGAAAGCGCCCATATTGGCGAACATGTATGCGAAAGCGTAAAATGCGACCGAGGATAGACCCAGTTCATTCATGGCAACCATGCCAATCATAATGTAACCCACCTGGGCGATCGAAGAATAGGCCAACATTCGTTTGATATTGGTCTGCCGGATAGCCACGGTGTTGCCGATGATCATCGCCAGGACGGCCAGGGTAGCGACCAGTTTTCCCCAGTCATTTGGTAGCATTTCCGGGCCGTAGAAGGCCGAGAGGCCGTTGACGAAAATCTTGGCGAAAGCGACCAGTCCGGCGGCTTTGGAGCCGACCGAAAGGAAAGCCGCGATTGGAGTCGGCGAGCCCTCGTAAACGTCAGGGGTCCACTGATGGAACGGGGGAAGAGACAGCTTGAAGCCGATACCGGCGATTACCAGGATAATCGACAGCAGCAACGTCACGCCGATGTTTTTGAAAGTCAGGTGCGTGATGGCCAGGTTGATTTTCATCTGCAGGATGTCAGTGGTGCCGGAGAGGCCATACAAGAACGAGATACCGTATATCAGAAGAGCGGACGAGAAAGCGCCGATGATAAAATATTTCATGGCCGCTTCGACCGACAACTTGTTGTCTTTGAAAAAGCCCGCCAGCACAAACAGTGGGATAGTGGTCAGTTCCAGACCGATATAAAGTGACAGCAGTTCCTGAGACGAAGCCAGGAACATCATACCCACCGTGGAAAACAGGATCAGGCCGAAAAACTCGCCGCGATGGTTGACAATCTTCTGTTTGGTAATACCGAAGGAACTTCCGATAGCCATGAAGGCCGAACCCAGAAAGATAACCTTGAAAAACAGGGCCATGGGGTCGGAGAAGAACATCGTTCCGAAACCGCGCCCGTAGCCGGTGAAAGAGAGGATACCGCCCGTGATCAGCAGGCCGAGCAAAGACAGGTAGCCGGCCGCCGATTCGGACTTCCTCTTGGTGACAACATCAAATGTGATTACCACCAGTGCCCAGAGAAAGAGAAATATCTCCGGAAGCATCAGGCGCAGATTATAATCGGGAAGCTGGAAATCCATTCCTCTTACCTTGCCATCAGGTTAACCAGGTTCTGAATCGTCCCCGACATCAGCATCAACAGCGGTTTCGGATAAACACCGATCAGCACCGTCAGCACCATCAGGGGTACCACTGTGACGAGTTCGCGGCCGTTGATCTCTGTGAGTCCGCCCCAGCGCTGGAGATTGAATTCACCGAGAAAGATGTTCTGGACCATGCGTAGCATGTAGGCCGCGCCCAGGACAACGCCCAGAACGGAGATGCCGACGAGGACTTTGTTAATGGCGCCGAAGGCGCCGACAAAGACCATGAACTCAGAGACGAAGCCGGACAAACCGGGCAGGCCCAGGGCCGCCATCGAGAAGAAAATCATAATGCTCGAGTAGACGGGCAGCTTGGACCCTATACCCCCAAAGGCTGCGATTTCGCGGGTGTGAGCGCGGTCGTAAAGCATGCCCACCAAAAGGAACAGTGCACCCGTAATCAGACCGTGCGATACCATCTGAAACATGCAACCTGCGATGGCTGTCGCCGAGGAAAACGCTCCCAGGGCCAGCATGCAATAGCCCATGTGCGATACCGAGGAGTACGCCACCAGTTTCTTCAAATCTTTCTGAGCCATCGATACCAGGGCACCGTAGATAATGCCGATGACGCCGAGAACAGCAATCCAGAACGACAGCGTCCTGAGCGCATCGGGGAACATCGGCCAACTGACCCTCAGCATGGCGTACGTTCCCATCTTCAGCAGCACACCGGCCAGGATGACGGATACGGCTGTT
>JAUXCD010000030.1 GCA_030619085.1 Candidatus Zixiibacteriota bacterium | reverse complement strand
GGAAAAATCGAAGAGTGACGCCGGCCGTTACTTGGCGTCGAGCCAGTTCTCCCCCGTGCCCATGTCCGCCACAATCGGAACCTTCAGCTCAACTACCTTTTCCATGCCCTCTTTGACAATCTTGCGAACCTTGTCGAGTTCCGGTTTGTGTACATCGAACACCAACTCGTCGTGAACCTGAAGTACCATTTGTGATCTAAACCCGGCCATACTCTTGTGGATTTTGATCATGGCCAGCTTGATCATATCGGCCGCCGTTCCCTGGATGGGGGTGTTGATTGCGATCCGTTCGGCGAACTGCCGGATATTGGCGTTGGTGTTGTTGATCTCCGGGATATAGCGCCGCCGGTTGAACATAGTGGTAACGTAGCCGTTGTCCCGCGCGAACTGCTTGTTGCTTTCCATATAGCCCTGGATGCCGGGATAACGCTGGAAATAGCGGTCAATGAATTGCCTGGCCTCGGTCAGGCTCAGGTCGGTCTGCTGGGTCAGGCCAAAAGCGGACACGCCATAGATGATGGCAAAGTTGGCGGTCTTGGCCGCACGGCGCATATCCGACGTTACCTCGTCGATAGCAACATCATATACCTCGGCCGCTGTCCGGGCGTGGATATCTTCAGATTCCTTGAAGGCCTTAATCAGCACCGGGTCCTCGGCGTAATGCGCCAGGATGCGCAATTCGATTTGAGAGTAGTCCGCCGTCAGCAGGACATATTCGGAGTCGCGCGGAATGAACGCCTTGCGAATCTGCCGACCTTCATCGGTGCGGATGGGTATATTCTGCAGGTTGGGATCGGTCGATGACAGCCGCCCCGTAGCCGCTATCGTTTGGTTAAACGACGTGTGCACACGGCCAGTTTTCTCGTTTATCAATTTCGGCAAGGCGTCGATATAGGTATTTTTCAGCTTCGTTAACTGCCTATAGTCGAGAATCACTTTCGGAAGAGGATGGATCTTGGCCAATCCTTCCAGCACCCGCACGTCGGTAGAGTAGCCGGTCTTCTTGGTTGTCCTGCCCTTGGTGGGCAGGTTGAGTTTTTCGAAGAGGATGTGAGCAAGTTGCTGGGGGGAGTTGATGTTGAACTCGCCGCCGGCAATCTGGTAAATCTCGCCTATCAGCCGGTCCCGTTTCTTGTCCATGTCTTTTGACAGGCCGGCCAGGTAGTCGGCATCGATACGTATCCCCGCTTCCTCCATGCAGGCCAGAACCTTGATAAGGGGCAGTTCAATGTCATAGAACAACTTGGTCAGCTCGTGTTTCTCGAGTTCGGGTGCCAGCTTCCCATGCAGACGGAAAGTGAAATCGGCGTCCTCGGCAGCATACGGCGTCGCCGTCTTGACCGGGACGATGTCGAAAGTCTTTTGCTTCCTGCCGCTGCCGATCAGGTCCGTTATGGGCTGCATCTTGTAATCGAAATGCTTCATTGCCATGAAGTCCAGCGAGTGCTCCCGAGACGACGGATTGAGCACATACGAGGCCAGCATGGTGTCGAAGCCGATTGGGTTGATATCGATGTCGTAATTGTGCAGTACCTCGAGGTCATACTTGATATTTTGTCCGATCTTCTTGACTTTCGGATCCTCAAGGAATGGCTTTATCAACTCAAGTGCTTCGGCAAATGGAAGGTTATTCTCTCCCTCACCGGAGTGACCCAGAGGTATATAATAGCCCACACCGCCCTGGTCGCTAAGCGAGACACCGACCAGCTTCGCCTTGAGGGCATCGAGAGAAGTCGTCTCGGTATCAACGGCAATTTCTTTTTTCTTGCTGAACTCCTCCAGGAGTTTCTTGAGGTCAGCAAGAGTCGCCACCGTGTGATAGAATCCTTTGGAACTCACGGCGGCGGTCTTCTCGACCGGCGCGGCACTGTCGGCACCGACTATGATCTCTGACAGAAGGCGCGTAAACTCGAGTTCGAGGAAAAACTTTTTGGTTGCCTCGATATTGTACGGTTGCCGTTTGACCTGATCCAGGTCCAACTCCACCGGTACGTCGGTATCGATAGTCACCAGCCTCTTTGATAGTTTGGCCAGTTCGGCGTTGGCGGCGACCTTCTCCCGCACGCCCTTGGCGGAAATCTGCTCGTGGCTGCTCAGGACGTTTTCCAACGATCCAAACTGTTCGAGGAGTTTATCCGCTGTTTTCGGTCCGATACCGGGAATACCCGGCACATTGTCAGAGGAATCGCCCATCAGGGATAGTTTATCAATCACCATCTCCGGGTAAACCCCGAATTTCGCCAGGACTTCCTCGCGGCCCATCCTGTCCGGCGTATCGGCGGCGCTCTTGGGTGTGTAGATTTTTATGTGATCCGTCACCAGTTGGAAAAAATCCTTGTCGCCGGTGACACAGTAGACATCCAATCCTTTCTTTTCGGCCATGACGGCAAAGGTTCCGATGATATCATCTGCCTCATATCCTTCCATCTCGAAGTGAGGGATGTTAAGAACATGGGTAGCCTCCCAGATGCGGGGGATTTGTGCCACGAGGTCGTCGGGCATCTTGGCCCTGGTGGACTTATACTCCGGGTACATCTTGTGGCGGAAAGTCGGCTCTTTCGTATCGAAAACAATCGCGATATAATCCGGGTCCTCATCCTTAATGATCTTCATCAGGGAGTTGACAAAGCCGAAGGTGGCCGACGTATTCTCTCCCTTGGAGTTGATCAACGGGTTTTTTATGAAGGCAAAATAACCGCGGTAGAACAGCGATGAGCCGTCCACCAGATAAATAGTTTTTCTGTCGGAGGTCATCGGTACAAATTACGGCGCTTGATGTACTCAATGACTTGTGGGGGCATCAGGTCCGATAGACCGGTGTAGTCACTTGCGGTCGCCAGCCGGTCGCGGACCATCGTGGATGATACATTCACCAGCGCAGATTCCATCTTGATAACACGATCCGCGGGAAGCCGCTTGATATCAGTTAAATCATGATCGGGCCGAGCCCCGACGATGATTGCGATTTCTTTCAGTATCTCTTTCGGGCGGTGCCACTTTTCAAATTGGGTGAGGTTATCAGCGCCGATGATGAAAAAGAACTCCGTACCGGTATACTGCTGCTTGATGGCTTTGACAGTATCGAGGGTGTAGCCGGATAGATTCTGCAGGGCTTCGATTGGGGAGATTTCCAGGAAGTTATAAGGCGCGATAGCGAGGCGGAGCATCTCCACACGATCGGCAAACGACGCCCGAGCTTCTGATTGCTTGATTGCGTGCGATTGCGATGGTACCATTAGAACGCCGCTCAGTTTCTGTAGTCGGCGGGCTTCCGTTGCGAGGGTCAGGTGACCGAAATGAACGGGATCGAACCGCCCCCCGAGAATGCCCCAACGGCTACCCTTTAGCGGAATCGGCATCTGTGACCTGTATCTGATTCTCTGGTTTTTCCGAAATGTCTTTCAAGTATTCGTCGACCTTATCGATTTTATCGTTATTCGGGAATTTGTGCTTAAACTCTTCCAGTTTCTCGCGGGCCAGCGAAAACCTGCCCGCCTTGAAATCCGCTTCGGCCGCCTTGAACGCCGCCTCGACAATCTTCTCAGTGGCTTCGGCAGCCAGTTCATGTTCCGGAAACACGGCCACGAAATTCTCAAAACCACGGCGGGCATCGTCATAGGATTTCATCTTGTAATCCATATAGGCAAACTCGAAAGTTGCCATCGGTCCGTATTTGGTGTCGGTGTATTCGTCGATGACTTTCTGGAGATATATCTTCGCCGAACGATAGGCCCCGATACGGCGGTAAACTGTGGCGCTTTCGTAATATTTGCGGGCCAGTCGGGCTTTGGCCGACAGCAGCGCCTCCCTGGCGTCATTAAGACGATGCGATTCGGGGAAGTCGATTATGAAGTCCTCGAACTGCTGAATGGCTTTCTCCAGCCCTACCTGATCGAGGCCGTAGTGACTTGGGGTTCCTTTGTAGTAGGAGACAGCTTTCATGAAAAGGGCGTCTTCGAAAAAGGCCGATGACGGATAGTTCACGGCCAGTCGGTTGAATTCAACCGCCGCCAACTCCTGCTCATTGTTGTTGAAATAGGACATACCGAGGTAATACTGGGCCGTGTCGACCACCGTCTCACCGGGGTAATTGTAGATGAGTGCCTGGAAGAACTCTACCGACCGCAGGTACTTGCCATCGGTGTATTTGCTCATCCCCTCGTCAAACAACTCGCTGGGAGTCATTTTCGATAGCGAGGCTTTTCCACCGCAGCCGATCAAGATAACGGTTAGCAAGAGAAAAGTTATTACTGTGACTATGCTCTGGCGTTTGGTCAAACCGTATATGTCTCCTTGAGCATTTTGTAGTTTTTCATGATTTTTTTGAGGTAGTTGCCCGGCAACGGCTTGTTGGTGCGTATTAACCCGCGCAGACGACTCTCCCCCAGGTTGTAAGACAGGATGGCTTTCTTCACATCACCAAACTTGAGAATCTGCTCAAACAGGTGCAGCGTACCCAGCTTGATATTGGACTCCGGTTCGAAAAGCGTAGTAGAGCCTTCCCAGTTCACCCCCGCTCTCGTGGCAACATCTTTGCCGACAAACGGCACCACCTGCATCAGACCGCGTGCGCCGACCGAAGATTTCTGACCCTTCTTAAACGACGACTCAGTGAGAATAACCGCCAGGATGAACATGGGGTCATACTCGTATTTATTGCTTTCGCTGTATATGACATCGGTCAACCGAGACACTTCGTCGTCGCTGAAACCTATTTGGAAATCGTCAATTGCCTTGAATATTTGAAGTTTTTCTTCAAGCTCGGTGATTCGTTTCTGTTGAAAGACGATCTGTTTTTCGAGGTCAAACTTGTTTTTCACCAGGTAGATCAGCAGGGCTGACTGCAAGAGATAGATTACCACGAGCAGGAAAGCCACCGGCTTTGAGAGAAATATGCCAAGTTTCTCCAACTGAATCATTTCTTACTTTCTCTATTCATAGTTCCCCTCAAATCATATCCATCGGCCGCCTCTATTGTGACCCGATGGATATCTCCGATCATAAGATTGTCTCCGGAGACAAAAACCTGTTGGTCAATCTCCGGGCAGTCGCCTCGGGTGCGGCCGACAGCACTATCGCCGCCAGAGCCAGAGTCAATGATAACCTCTTTTACAGAACCTATCAAGGAGTTATTTTTGGCGAAAGCTATCTCCTGCTGAAGGCTCATAAGTTCATCCATGCGAGCCATTTTGACCTCTTCCGGCAGTTGCCGGCCCATCACCGCTGCCGGCGTGTCATCCTCCGGGGAGAAAGTAAACACCCCGAGCCGGTCGAATTGAAACCGCTCTACAAAATCTGTCAGATCCTCAAACTGCCGGTCGGTCTCCCCCGGAAACCCGACTATAAACGCCGTGCGAATGATAGCCTCTCTGTCAGCGGAGCGGATAGAGTCCAGCACGCCTTCAATCTGCCGGCGGCTTGTCTGACGCTGCATACCGCTGAGAATGTCATCATTGATATGCTGCAAAGGCAGGTCAAAGTAGCTGAGGGTCTTGCTGCCCGAGGTCATGTGGCCGATCAACTCCGGTGACATCTGGGCCGGATGCAGATACAAAAGCCGGATCCACTCGACACAGGCAACTTTCTCAAGCTGCTCAAGCAGGTTCAGCAGATTGCTGCCATCTTTGAGATCATAGCCATAGAGCGTGGCTTCTTGTGATACCAGGATGAGTTCTTTTTTGCCGTTTTCGGCCAGGAACCGGGCCTCATTTATTATGGAGTCAACCGGTCGGCTGCGGTACGCGCCCCGGATTCCCGGAATAGCACAGAAGCTGCAGGTGCGATTGCAGCCATCGGATATTTTCACATAAGAATACGGTAGTTGATCGGAAATGAACCGATTTGTCCAGTCGAGATAGTCCAGTTTGCAGGTTTCGATACGTACACATTCTTTTAGGCGTTTCGAATCGGACACCGCTGAGGTCAGTTCGTCAAGCACGCCGTGCCCAAAAGCGCCGTCCAACTCGGGCATCTCTGCAAGCAAATCATCGCCATAACGCTGAGCCAGGCAGCCGGCCGCGTAAAGGGTGCTGAATTTCCCCTCTTTTTTCTGCTTGCCCAGGGCCAGAATCTCGTCGATGGATTCTTCTTTGGCCGGGAGGATAAAACCGCAGGTGTTGACGATAACGGAATCGGCCCGGTCGGGGCTGCTCACTGGCTGATGGCCGGAGGCGATAAGACGGGCCGTGATGTAGTCGGCGTCCACGTCGTTCTTGGGACAGCCGAGCTTATGAATATAGAATTTCATATTTTTAGAGCTTTATCCTCTCCACGGAATCGGGAAAGGTCGGCTCAAAACTGTTCTCCAGGCACTTTGAATCAACGGTCTGGTTCTTGATCACGATTCGGTTTAACTCTTCATTAACATCGAGGTACGTGATCAGTTCCAGCACCATCCGGGTAGAATTGACCCAGACTGTCATCGAATCCGGGATATCCCCCAGCACGCCAGGCCGTCGCAGCAATCGGTACTGCCTGTCCGGGGTGACTACCATAGTCTGATAGTAGTCGTCAAGCCGCGTGATATACGAAATTTCATCAGATTTGACATAGCCGCTGTCGAGGGTTTCTATTACGACCTGGTTATTTTCAGCCGAATAGCTGTAGAGGTTGACACCGTCAAAAAGGTACTGATCGCCGGTCACGATGATGTTGTACCGGCCATCGGAGGCGATATAGGCTTGGCCCTCGGTGGAGTCGACAACGTCGAATATGCTCGACTCAAGGATACTGATAAACTCAAATCGGGTGCAGTCGGAGTTCGCCAGGTCTGCCTTTATTTTGTCGAAACTGTCGGCCACCCCTACCGAACTACCGAAAATCAGGAGGCTAAGGCCCAACAATGATACCTTAAGTTTTGTCATACGAAGGTTATACGGCTTCAAGACCGATTAGTTCGAGTTGGTGTTGGCCGGCGAAGTGGCTTTATCGCCGGTGAGAATAGTGTCCAGATAGGCCTTGTCAACAAGGACCTCACGCGCCTTGGAGCCGTCAAAAGTCGACACTATGCCAGCTTGTTCGAGCTTGTCTATCAGCCGGGCGGCTCTCTGATAACCGATCCCCAGTCGGCGCTGCAACAGCGATACTGAACCCTGCTTGTGTCTAACCACGACCTCGCAAGCCTCCTTAAAGAGCGGATCGCCAAAATCCACCTCGGTGCCGGTAACTTCGCCGGTGCCCTGCGAAATATTATCCAGGGACATTGGTTCCAGGCCTTGCTCACGAATGAAGTCGACAATAGCCTCCGTTTCCTGGTTCGAGATGAACGGGCCGTGGATTCGAATCGGTTCCGGTTGGCCGGTTGCCAGAAAGAGCATGTCACCGTTGCCGAGCAATTTCTCGGCGCCGTTGGCATCGATAATAGTGCGAGAATCCACTTTAGATGACACCTGGAAGGCTATACGGGCCGGGAAATTAGCCTTGATAAGTCCGGTGATTACATCCACTGACGGCCGCTGGGTAGCCAGTACCAGATGAATACCCACCGCGCGGGCCATTTGCGCCAGACGCGTTATCAGAAGTTCTGTTTTCGACGACGTCGAGGACATCATCAAGTCGGCCAGCTCGTCAACCATGATAACGATATATGGCAGCTTGTTTTCGTCTTCGGTCTGCTTGGCGTTGAAGTCCTCGATACTGCGCACCGAGGCATTAGCCAGCCTACGATAGCGGCCTTCCATCTCGGCCACGGTATCGGCAAATACCTTCTCCGCCCGCCGTGGATTAGTGACTACCGGTCGGCCCAGATGAGGAATTCCCTTGTATATCGACAGTTCCAGCATCTTGGGGTCGATCAGAATAAAGCGCACCTGGTGCGGATGCAGGCGATACAACAGAGAAGTAATCAGCACATTGAGGCACACCGATTTTCCCGACCCGGTAGCACCGGCGATCAGTAGATGTGGCAGACGGGCCAGATCGATCACGTAGGGTTTGCCGGAAGTAGTCTTGCCCAGGGCCAGCGGCAGGCGCAGACGGGGATCGGTGAATTCCGCGGTACGGAATATGTCCTTTATATATACCATTTGAGGATTCCGGTTGGGAATCTCCACCCCCACCGCTGCCTTACCGGGTATGGGAGCGATTATCCTGATACGTTTGGCCTTCAACGCCAACGCCAGGTCATCGGACAGATTCACAATCTGGTTGACCTTCACGCCGCTGGCCGGCTTGAATTCAAAACGGGTGATAACCGGACCGGGGTATTTCTCTATCTCACCATCGATGCCGACATGGAAAGTTTCCAAAGTTTCGCGCAGCATCCGGGCCGTAAAGTTCAATTCTTCTTTATCAACACCGGTATCATCGCCGGGATTATCACTTAAGAGACCAGACGACGGGTAATCATACTTGACGGACTTGATTTGCAGGGGCTTGGCTCCTTTGCCCGACGTCCTTTGTCTTTTGTCGCGAACCGGTTGATCACGATGCGGTTGTGACCTCTCCTCTTTCGGTGCGACCGATGACGGTTCAGGCTCATCCGGCACCTCATCCTCTACCTTTTCTTCCTCCTCGATTTCTTCGTCATCGTGAGCGTCATCGGATTCAAAAAGCGACGGCAGCCACTTGAAGGAAAACACATGGCCCAAGCAAGCAACCGTAACCTGCCAGAGACGCGCGGCGGTCTGCAGACCGGGCAGCCTTATGCGGAAAGCCAGCGCCGGGATTGTTATGGAGGTAAACAAAACCAGCAACACCAGGATGGCGCCGCTGAGCACGATATACGATCCCAGTTCCCCGACCAGTTTAACCGAGTATACGGTCAATTTCTCGGTCACATATCCCCCGACAGTCGGCAGCTCTCGATCCAGACTGCGCTCAACCAGAATGTGAATGTTGTATATCATAGTGGCAATGAAAGCCACCGCGAACAGGACAACGCTGTTGAGTTGAAAGCGGCTGGCTATTTCAGAGGAAAATATCCGCAGAGATACGAGAATCAGGGCCAGCGGTACGAAGAACGACAGCCAGCCGAAAGTCCACAGCAGGGCGAAAGCGATAACCACACCCAGCATACCGGCCTGGTTGCGATACTGAATCTTGAACGGGTTCATATGCCCGTCAATTTCGCCCGACAGACGGGCATCATCGACGGCATCGTGGGTCACCAGCGACACGAGAATGACGAGAGCCACCAAAAACAGAAGCACCCCGAGAGCCTGTTTTTTTCGGTCGCCTGATGTTTTTTTCTTCCGCCTGGCCATAGTTTAAAAAAGTTCTTAAATCAGAATTGAAAAGGCAATTTTAAAAACGAAAAAGGCAGGGAAAGGTATCCCTGCCTTTCGTAAGTGAGGTCAATTTGACTACTTGCGCACAGCTTCCTTGAGGTGCTTGCCGGCCCGGAAAACCGGAACTTTGGTGGCCGGAATATTAATCGTAGCGCCCGTCTGAGGATTGCGTCCCTTGCGGGCTTTGCGCTTGGAGACTGAAAATGTTCCAAACCCTGAGAAACTCACTTTCTTGCCCTTCTTGAGCTGGCCGGTAACCGAACTCATAAAGGTCTGGAGTGCCTCACCAGCCTGTTTCTTACTGATACTGGATTTTTCAGCCATCATGGTAATCATCTCTTCCTTCGTCATGATCTATCCCCTCCATGGGTTTAAGGGTTGATGAAACTTTATTTCGCCAAAAATAAACGCCCGGTTTAAAATCGTGTCAACTAAAACAATGCTGAAAAGGCTTGGCTGGAGGGGAATATCGCAGGATTGGTCTACTGGTTGAAACGGTCCAGGAAGCTGTCGTGGGCGTTGTCCAGTTTGATTTCGGGCAAAGCGGTGACGAACAGCTTAAAGCCAAATCCGCGGTTGGACCCGATCGGCACCCAGAAGAGACTGCCGGTCCAGCAGTGGAGTTTGCGTACGATGTTGACGGAGTTGTTGACGGTCAGCTTGTTGCCAAAATCGTAGGACTGGGAATAGGCCACAGTGGTGTTCGGTGTGAGATTGAACCTCAAGTTGAGGCGAATGAAGCTCCGCTTATAGAAGCTGCTCCCCCGGCCCGATTCGCTGTAGGAATAATCAGTTGACAGACTCCAGCCGCTGGACTTGGTCTGGGAGGTTTGAGGCCTGAGCTGGGATCTGGGGGCCGATGATGTGTCCGCCTTATCGCGCCGGATCGGGGCCTCATCGAATAGGAAACGCCTTCCCGACAGGGTCGTCCGGACATTGAAACTGAAGCTCTCCAGGTAAGGCGAAAAGAAATTAAATTCGTCGGTGTCGGGATCATAAAACGTGTGCTGCATGGAGCCGCTGAAATTGATACGCCTCAGAACGGACGAATTAAACGACGTGCTCATATTCGACCACGGCTTCTCGTCAGCCTCGAAATTATAGTTGAAGCCTGTTGTCAGCGACAATATATCCAGATTCTTCTCCACCTCCCCGCTTTTCACTTTGGCCTGGAAAAGCTGATTTAGCGAGAATGCCATCGCCGAACTCTTGCGACTCCCGGCACCACCGCCGGCAAAGGCGCGCACGGCCGGGTGGCGATCTATGTCCGGTTTGTACCGGTAGGAAACGGAGGGTGTAAATACGTGCCTGAGACCGATCAGCCCCAGCGTATTGGGATAGGCCGTCCCATACAGGCTGGTCTTCAGCGAGACTCCGGCATCGTAGGAGTATGTCCGATAGGTGGTCGATGCATCGATGCCCGCGGCGATTGACTGGTCGGTTTCAAATATCTTGAACCAAGTCTCGCTGTAACTGACCCTGGGATTGAATATCACATACTTCGCCAGCGTCAAGGTGGGCAGATTCAGGGTCGGGTTGTGACTTATCTTGGCGTATTTGCGGCGGCTGCGATACGATGACGTGTCAAAGCTCACGAGCGCGCCGGTGGAGTCTAACACGGAATCAATTGCGGTGATGACGGTCGTCCGACTTGAATAATTGATGAGGTTGGGCGAATACCGAAGGGTTATTCGCTGCAGCAGGTTCTGTTGAAGTTGGCCGTTTTCATCGCGCTGGCCGCTGCCGAAAACCCACAGGGTGGGCAGAGACAGACCCAGCGACGGCAGCATGTCGGACCGTGATTCGGCGTCGAGATTAACCGTGTGCGACACCTGTCCCGAAAGCGATGTGCTTTTGCCAAATTTCTTGGAGAAGCTGATCTGCGACTTCGTCTCGCGGTTCAGGCGCTCATTGATATTCTGTGAGTAATCATTGTAATAGGTTTTGTCAGATTGGAAATCACCATAGGCCCGAACCTGAAACGTGGGCGTGATAGTATGGTTGTACGCTCCCCGGCCGACCCAGCGAGTGCGCCTGCGCTCGTCGGCGACAGTTTTGTCGTAACTCGTTTCACGGGCGTAGTCCCCGGTGACATAACCGTCGAGCACGTACCTCTTGTTGAAATTTATGCGTTCGCGAAAAGTGACCGTGTGGTTCTTCTCATTGTAATCAAAGGCTGTCTTGAAATCAATGTAGTCGGAGGCGGCCCAGTAGTAGCCAAAATCCTTGACATAGCGTTCGCCCAACTGAAATTTGCCGAACGTGAACGGCAATAGCCCGGAGTGACGGCCCCGCTTGAGCGGAAAGACATAATACGGTAGGATTATCAGCGGCAGGCGTTCAATATAGAAAACTACCGGTTGCGCGATCAACTTGTCATCCTGCATCAGTTTCATGTTCTTCGAATGAAAATGGAAGTGAGGCTCATCGGCATCGCAGGTGGTATAGCGACCATCGGTGACATAGAATATATGTTTCTGCTCCCGGAGTAGCCGGTCGCCATAGTACAAACCCGCTTCGTAAGCCGCCTTGGATTGGATAATGTGACCCTTCTCGGTGTCAATGGAATACTCTAGATAGTCACCGTATATCTCCTCGTCATTGTCACGAAGAATGACCGGGATGGTGTTTGGCTGAAGTTTTGCTGACTGTTCGTTTTCGCCGCTCTGGGTGGAATCATCCGAAGTTGTCGCCGAGAAGGCTTCTATGAGTCGCTTGTCGGTGTCGAGGCTGACTTTCTGAGCATCGAGTGAGACGGTCCCCGACTGGACGCTGGCAGCGCGGTCAAGGGTGATCATGGAATCGAGCAGGTCATACTCGAGATACTGAGCGCTGTAGTCAATGGTGTCGGCCTGGGTCAGCACGCGACCGGGAACTATCTGGACGGTGTCAGCCACAACCATAGTATCGCTCGGCGGCGGAAGCGCGGCCGCCAGGGTGTCTTTGGAAGTACTCATCAGGGAGTACCGGTGACTGATGTAGGTACCGATAGCTCCGCCCACGACGCTTACGGTGGTCAGTTGGTCGCTGAATATATGGAACTTAATCGTATCACCCGATACGGTGTTCTCGTATTCTTCAAGACCGTCCCGGGTTGACGGGTAGTACCAGGAATAAGCCTGGCCGTAGCAGGTGACATCCCTTAGCACGCCCTGACGGAAGTCGAAGATAATCCTGTTGCCGGTAAGAACGGATCGGTCATAGTCGGAGCCGGCCGAATCCACCGGTTCGTTATATTCGCCGCGCGCGCTGTCCTGAACATCGATCCGCTCAAGCAGCTTATCTACGAACTTGACAGATATCAAATCACCTGAGATTTGGGACTTGCCGCTGGTGGCGGTCGGTTCGTCAAAGAGATCGAGGTCGTTGGTGGCAATATCCAACAAGGCGCAGCCTGAATGCGATGAGAGATTGGTTGACGTGATAATGACATCAAACAGCGCCTCGGCTTTTTTGGTCTGGGCGTCGTAGCGGACAATGTCGGCAATAATCTCAACCATCTTCCCGCTGTCCGGGTAATTGAGGTACACCACCGGTCGCTCTTCCATCTCAAAGGACTGATGTTGGCGGTCCAGATAAGCGTGGGTGCCGACGGCATAGAGTGAGTCGTCGTACGACCACAGTTCCACGAACGAACCACGGGCCAGGTACTCCTCGGTAACGATGTCATAGACGGCCGAATCACAACGCAGCTTATATTCCTTGTCATCAACCAAAACATTGCCTTTGAGATTAACCCTCTTCGACTTTATCCAGATGGCGCTATCGCAGTAAATTAGAGCGGACTTGACCTGGAACGCGACATTTCCCACGACATAAGTCACATACCGTCCGTTGACCAGGGCCACCTCGATCTCATCGGCGTGGATCAGGCTGTCCTGTTCCTGGGCTTTGGCCGGTGAGGCCAGGGCAACCAGCAACAACATGGCCGTGTACATGAGTCTATTCATAGCCCAACAGTTCTTCTATTATGCGCCGGTATTCATCGGCTTGTTTGATATTCGCTCCGCCAAGCTGCGCCTGGTTGTCGCTGCCGCCGCCCTTCAATGAGGTCTTGGCGGCCAACTCTTTGGCCAGCGCTCCGGCCTTGACGCCACCGGCTTCGTGTGCGGCGATCACCATTCGGCCACCGACTAACAGCACCGCGACACCTTCGGTGTGCGCGACCACTTCCCTGGCCAGTTTAGCGGCCATTTGGACGTCACCTGCTTCTTCTACGTGGAAGACGAGTTTTGTCTTACCGTATTGTTTGATCTGTTGCGCCAGTTCCTGCGCCCGCATAGGCAACAGTTTTGCCTGTAACTCAGCCAGTTGCTTGCGCTGATCTTTGTTCTCGGCACTGAGTTTGTCGAATTTGCCGACGATGTCATTGATGTGGCAGGTTAACTGATGCGATAGCGCCTGGGTGAGGTCGAATCGCCGTCGGTAGTCATCGAGCGCCTGCCGCCCGGCCAGAAATCTTACGGAAAGATGTCCACGGATCTTTTCGGTGCCGATCAGCTTAATCACAGAGACTTCCGCCGTTTGCCGGCAATGCGTTCCGCCGCAGGCCGACCAGTCCAGATCGCCGATCCTTATTACGCGAATTTTGCCGGTGCGGTCGGGAACCTTGCGTAGCGGCATCGAAGCGGCTTGGTCGGAGCTGACAAACATTACTTCAACCGGGATGTTGTCGACGATGATTTGGTTAGAGAGTGTTTCGACTTCGGCCAGTTGCTTATCTGAAAGCTCCCCCGCACTCAGTTCCACCGAGGCATATTCCTCGCCGAGATGCACCGACACCGTTTCGGCCTGGGCAAGTTTGATGAAGGCCTGGCTGAGAATATGTTGGGCGGTGTGCTTCTGATGGTTACCCAGCCGCCGGGCGGCATTGACGGTGCCTCTGATATTGTCGCCGACCGCTCCCACCTCGCGACCGGTCACATGGCAGACATCGCCGGAATCCGTTTCGATGACCTCAATTACTTCCACTCTGTTGAGGGTGCCGGTATCGTGCAACTGTCCGCCGGAGGTCGGATAGAAAGCCGAGCGATCCAAAACCGTATGCCACTTGCCATCGGCCTGACGGCTGTCAACAATGGCAGCGTCAAACTCCAGCAAATACGAATCCTGGTAGTACAGTCTATCGGTCACTCTGTCACCCGTCAGTGGTTAGCTCCGGAAATTCCAATATTTCTACCGCGGCGCGGTGATTACGTTCGAAATGTATGCATCCATGGTAACCTGAAACGGGTTACCCGGCCATGTGATTTACCAGCGAGCCGACATGCTCGATCCGCACCTCGATCGTGTCCCTCGATTTCATGGGCGATATTCCCGATGGTGTGCCGGTGCAGATCAAATCGCCCGGATTGAGAGTCATTACCGATGACACGTAGCTTATCAGGTAATCGATCGGGAAAATCATCTGGGCAGTACGTCCGGACTGCATGACTTTGCCGTTGAGAACGCCTTCGACCAGGAGATCGCGGTAGTCGATGCCGGTGACGATCCACGGTCCGGTCGGGCAGAAAGTATCAAAACCTTTGGCCCGCGACCACTGGCCGTCTTTTTTCTGGAGGTCCCTCGCGGTGACATCGTTGGCGCACGTTAAACCGAAAATGTAGTTATCGGCCTCGCTTTGTGCTACCTTACGGGCGGTGCGACCGATTACCACGCCCAGCTCCGCTTCGTAATCCACGCGTTCCGAAGCCGGCGGATGGTGAATCAGGTCTTCGGGTCCGATTATAGCCGAAGGCGGTTTGAGAAATATAAGCGGGTTCTCCGGTGCCTCGTCGGCCGAGTACGATGCTTGCACATGAGCGTGATAATTCAGTCCGATACAGACAATCTTCGACGGCTCCACCGGGGCTATTAGCTTCAACTCTTCGCCTGCCCTGGATTCGCCGACTGGTTGGCCTTCCAGCCACGGCGGACCGCTCAACGGCTGAACCCGGGCACCCTCCAACAACCCGTAATACGTCTTGTTATCGTTTTGGTCGAAATATCTTATATACTTGTGGCTGTCCATCTCATCCCTTGCTGTAAGTGGTTGTTACATCGTCCGTCAATAAAGCCGAAATACGGTGCGGAATCAACAAAATATCAGATTTCCTTGAGCTTCCATTTCCCACGCCTGAACCAAAGACTAATTACGATGGCCTTGAGGATACTGGTAATAGTCAATGTCCACCAAACGCCGTTGATGCCCCAGTCAAGCGTGAAGCAAAGATAATACGCCATCGGAATTCTGATAATAGCTCCCGGCAGCATGACCACCATTGGTGGAATAGTATCCCCCGCGCCGCCAAAGGCGCCTTCGATCACAATCTCTATGGCCATGGCCACCTGGGACAGACCGAGGATGATTAGATAATCGACAGCGATAGTCATCACCAGGGGATCATCGGTGAAGATACCGGCTATCAGTTTGGGGATAGTGATAAACAAAATTGAGACCGCAAAACTAAGCAACACCGCGATGCCAGTGGCCCCCCAAGCGCACCGAGCCGCGCGATCGGGCTTGCCGGCGCCGAGATTCTGGCCAACCATAGTCGCAGCCGCTACCGAAAAGCCGAAGGCAGTCAGGTAAGCAAATGACTCCATCCGGTTGCCGATTCCCATCGCGGCTCCGGCCGACTCGCCGAATTCGTGGACAATCTTGATAAGAAACCAGTAGACGAAAACAAAAACAAACTGCTGCGTGGCCATCGGCAGCCCGATACGGCCGATCCGGAGCATATCGGGTATTTTCGGTCGCAGCCTGAGCGGCTCGTCGATATGGTAACCCAACTTGCCGCGGAGAAGCATCACTACAATAATCACCGTACCAATAAGAATCGAAATCGCCGACGCCAGGCTGGCCCCAGCCACACCCAACTCAGGAAACGGTCCGATGCCGAAAATGAGCAGCGGGTCCAGCACCAGGTTTATGACCACAATCCCGATTCCCACCAGGGTGGGTGTCTTGGTGTCACCGGAAGCCCGAAATACCGCATAGACGGTTTCGATAATGAAGTAGATGATAGTCGAGGCAAAAAATATCCGGATATACGGCACCGCCAGCGCCAGCGAGTTCCCGCCCGCGCCCATGAAACTGATCAGGGCAGGTGAACCAAAATAGCCGACGACGGACACCGCCGCTCCCAGAATCAGCGACATCGCCATCCCCTGCTTGATGTAGTACTGTACTTTGTCAAGGTCACGGGCGCCGACGAAGCGTGAGACGAGAGCTGTTACCCCCACCGTGACCATGGAAAAGACGGCGTATATTGTCCAGGTGATTACCATGGAAGTGGTCACGGCATCCTGCGCGGTTGCTCCCAGTTTGCCGACCCAGAAGTAATCGGTGCTGGATAGCGCGAACTGCATGAACATGCCGATAGTGACCGGCAGGGCCAATGAGATGACCGTACGCGTTATTGGTCCGCTGGTGATATTGTTAGATTTTTGCATAGTGCCAATTCAAGCTTTCGTCTAAGCAGAGTAATTTAATCCGATGTAGTGATATATCAAATTACTTTTACAAGAAATGGCTCCTCTGTTCGTTGTTTTAGAGTGGAGAATCTCTTTTTGACACCGGAGAGGCAGTTCACACTTGACTTCGGAGGCTCAGCCTTTGCATATTAGGTCACACATAAGAAATGCGGGAGGCAGCATGTTCAAATCCATCTCATTAGTCATGTTATCGTTGATTGTTCTATCCCTGGGCTTGGCCGATATGTCGCAGGCCTCCGTCCGAAAGAAAAGAACCGGCCTTAAGAAGCCGGTGGTGATACAGGCCCACCAAATCTCCATCAGGCCCTGGTTCACGATGGGCAAATTGACCGGCACATCGGGAGACAAAGCTGATTTCGACTCATCCGGGGTCAAAAGGAAGATTCTGATAGGTGGCGGCGGGTCGCTTTACTATCATCTGAATCAGGAGTGGGCGGCCGGTTTCAGTTTCAGCGTTACCTGGAAGGAACTGAATATAGACGACTGGGGGCCGCTTCGTGCTTTTTCATATTCCCTCAACGCCCTTTATGATCCCTATCCTCTGAATCGTACCGCTCCCAGCTTTCGCTTGGAGATTGGTCAGGCCAAAACAAGCTGCCTCAACTATGACAACGGTGCTTTCACGGCGGACCTCGGTATGCACTTCTTCTATAGCCTGGGAATTGAGCTGCGCACCTATACCGCTTCCGGCACCAAGCTGACCACGACGCTGTGCATAAGAACAATTAACACCGACGGGTATCAGAACACAGATCTCAGCAGTTATCGAGTGCCCTTCAACGTGACCTATATTGGGCTGGAACTGGGCGTGTCTATTCCGTTGAAGAAATTCCCGCTGTAGGATTAATAGTAGTGCCTGCACCGATGCCGCGAGAGTATCTTATAAGTATACAACGAGACAAACTCAGTACAGATCGCAGAACGGTAGCATGTATCGAACAGTATTAAAAGTCATCGCACTGACAGTCCTGCTGTGTCTATTAGGGACGGATTTTACGCAGGCATCGGTATCTGAACCAGACAGCAGCCGCTGTTC
>JAUXCD010000248.1 GCA_030619085.1 Candidatus Zixiibacteriota bacterium | reverse complement strand
TCGGCGCGGCCACCGAGACCGAAATGAAAGAGAAGAAAGCTCGCGTGGAAGACGCTCTTCATGCTACCCGGGCGGCCGTTGAAGAAGGTATCGTCCCCGGTGGTGGCGTAGCTCTGCTTCGCGCTCTGACTTCTCTCGACAGTATCAAGGCCGAGGCGGAAGAGATGGTCGGTGTCAATATCGTGCGCAAGGCGCTCGAGGAGCCGATTCGCCAGATCGCCGAGAACGCCGGTGTTGAGGGTTCGGTCGTGGTCAACAGGGTCAAGACCGAGCAGGGCGCTTTCGGTTACAACGCCCAGACCGATGTTTACGAAGACCTCATCAAGGCCGGTGTGATCGATCCTACCAAGGTGACCCGCACCGCTTTAGAAAACGCTGCCTCTATCGCCAGTCTGCTTTTGACGACCGAAGCGGTCGTGGCTGACATGCCTGACGATAAGAAGGCTGCTCCCGAAATGCCTCCGGGCATGGGTGGCGGCATGGGTGGAATGTACTAAGAAATTCCCTCCCCCTTTTGTGTTTGATAGAAAAAAAGCCCGGCCAAACGGCCGGGTTTTTTTGTGATCGCTTGTTCACACCTTCAGCGATTCGATCAGAAGTTCCACTGAATCGTTGACATGGGAAACCGGGTCGGGTATCTTGCGCCCATGTCCAATTGGGATGAGTTTATAAAGGTTATCAGGTCCGAGTTTCCGGACGACCGGCTGACCTACCAGAAAGCTATTCCCACCTTCCACCCGGAATCGGCGCAGGAAGCGGCATCTTTGTTTCAGTTGGCCAACAAGCATCGGCAGAAGCTGTTTATCACGGGCTTTGGTAACAACATCGACCCGGTTGGAGAGCCGTTTGCCGATATTGTGACGGTGCGCACCGACCGTCTGAACAAATTCATCGAATCCTCATCGATAGATTACTTCGTCACCACCGGTTCGGGTTATCCTCTCCGCGAAATCAACCTTCGGCTTCAAAAAGACCATCTCATACTGCCGCACTCGTCGCTGCCATATATCGGCTCGGTAGGTGGAGCGCTGGCCGCCGGGTTAAGTTCGGAGCTTCACGGACACGACTTCCCGCTGAAGAAGTACTTCATTCGCGCCCAGATCGTGATGCCGTCAGGCGAAATTATCGAACCAGGCTCGAGTTGTTTTAAGTCGGTCTCCGGCTACGATGTCGTCAAGCTATTCTCCGGGTCGTGGGGACTACTGGGACTGATTATCTCGGCGACTTTCCGCATTATGCCCGACAGCGCCGCGGCGGAGTTTGCGGCAATGAAGCAGGGCGCCGTTGACCGGCAGTTGCTTTTGGCAGGTCTAAAGCCGGCCAATGAGGCGGTCGATATCGAGTACTGCCGCAAAGTGAAAGCGAAACTGGACCCCAATAATATTCTGCCCATCGTCGAACCGTAACCGGCCCGGTCAATTTCACAAAATAGACCAAGTCACTCCAAATGTGATTGATTTATTGCCGCAAAGATCGTATCTTGCCGCCCAATCATTGAAATCAAAATCCCGTCAGGGATAAATCAAAGGAGTTTGTTATGGCCGACAGACCAGCCAAAGCGGCCGGCATGAAATGGGTGAATGCATACCTCACTGTCAAGGATATGAAAAGCGCCCTGGTGTTTTACGATAAGGTATTCGGG
The DNA here is from genome assembly GCA_030619085.1 of Candidatus Zixiibacteriota bacterium. Classification (GTDB taxonomy): domain Bacteria; phylum Zixibacteria; class MSB-5A5; order GN15; family FEB-12; genus JAUXCD01. The sequence continues at coordinate 1,463 of JAUXCD010000248.1, read as the reverse complement.
TTCGAGATCCGGATGACCTTGCCGGACAAAGAAGGTAATCCGATGCATGCCGAGGTGCAGCACAAGGACTGTGTCATCATGATGGGGGCGGAATGTCCGGAGGGTAAGACCAAATCCCCCGGTAGTCTGGGCGGCAGTGCGACGTCGTTTTATGTCTATGTTGATAACGTCGATGATTTCTTCGCAAAGATAAAAGGAGCCGTGCCGAAGGTACACATGGAACCGACTGATCAGTTCTGGGGCGATCGTATGTGTCACGTGGAAGACCCCGAGGGGCATCACTGGTCATTTGCCCAGAACGTAGCCGATTTCGACCCGTCCAAAATCCCGGGGTAATGAATTCAAGTTCAGGCGATACTTCGTCTTGCAGGGCAGAAATGAAAAAGGCTGTCGAGTATCAAAGCTCAACAGCCTTTCTGTTTATTCGACAGGCCTGATTTCTACTTGCTCAGATTGTAGAAAGTTGCCAGGCCGGGGTAGATAGCGTGTTTGCCGATTGTTTCCTCGATACGAATAAGCTGGTTGTACTTGGCGATGCGGTCGGTGCGGCACATGGAACCGGTCTTGATCTGACCGGCGCCGGTGGCCACCGCAACGTCGGCCAGCGTCGTATCCTCGGTTTCGCCGGATCGGTGTGAAATCACGGCCGTGAACCCGGCTTTCTGGGCCATTGAGATGGCGTCCAGCGTCTCGGTAAGAGTACCGATCTGGTTGAGCTTGATTAGAATGGAGTTGGCGCTCTTTTCCCTGATGCCGCGGGCCAGCCGCTTGGGGTTGGTCACAAAAATATCATCGCCGACAATCTGAATCAGATCGCCCATCTTCTCGGTGAACTTCTGCCAGCCCTCCCAGTCATCCTCGGCCAGACCGTCCTCGATAGAAATAATCGGGTATCGCTCGCACAGCGAGGCGTAATACTCGATCATTTCTTCCGATGACAGTTTGCGGTTCTCGCCGGCCAGGTTATAGACTTTGGCTTCGGACTCGTAGAATTCGCTCGAGGCCGGGTCCAGCGCGATCATCACGTCCTGGCCGGCTTTATAACCGGACTGCTCGATCGCTTCCATGATAACCTGGAGAGCTTCCTCGTTTGATTTCAGGTCGGGCGCGAAGCCGCCTTCATCACCGACGGAAGTATTATAGTTTTTGCTCTTGAGGACTTTCTTGAGGTGCCCAAAAATCTCGGCGCCCATTTGCAGGGCCTGGCGGATATTGTCCGCCCCCACCGGCATGATCATAAATTCCTGCAGGTCGACGTTGTTGTCGGCGTGCTTGCCGCCGTTGAGGATGTTCATCATCGGCACCGGTATGATCTTACAATTGCTGCCGCCGATGTACTCCCAGAGATGACGGCCGACCGAGGCGGCGGCCGCCTTGGCCGTGGCCAGGGATACGCCGAGGATGGCATTGGCGCCCAGCTTGCTTTTGTTTTCGGTGCCGTCCAGATCGATCAGGTAATGGTC
>JAUXCD010000151.1 GCA_030619085.1 Candidatus Zixiibacteriota bacterium | reverse complement strand
TATGAGTACGGTCTGTTTGGCACTGTCTTCTTCCGCACCGGTTGGGCAACTGACCGAGATGGTTCCTACAACGTTGACACATGGGGCATGGGTGTTTCACTGTCCGGGCTGATTAGTTGGCTCACGACCTTGGAGAAGCTGGACGTGAAAAGTCCTTTCTGGAACCGAGTTCGGGATAACCTCGACATCTCTTATGACTACTCCAAGTATTCAGCATACGCGGACGAGGATACTCCAATTGCCGGCACCAAGTTTTTCAGGCTAAGCCTGTCATTCTGAAGGTTGGGTGGCACCCTCAAACTTGTTTGGGGGTGCTTTCTATCTGAGGCCAGTATGCCTCACTGCGTGGGGTCCCAGATGAAGACTGAATCTAAAACATGTATCTCAATTGGCTCGACGGTGCCGTAAAATTCCTCGTACAGGTCGGCGACAGGCCGCAGGGAATACTTGAATGACCTCTCCCAATAGGCCAGCAGCATATCCCGCCATCCGTGATGCACCACGCACAGGTTTGCACGCCGAGTTGGTACTCCTCCGAACGAAGCCGGGCTCATGTAGAGGCTGAAATAATGCGGCAGACCCCCACTGTGGCCGACATCCAGAGTCAGAGTGTCATCCGCAAGCGTCAGACCGTTGAGGAAGTACTGCGTCGGTTGATCGGTGACCCAGTCGGCATGGGTAAGGACCACATCGCGCACACTACCGTCGGGCGGGTCGAGTGCCGAGATTTCGATGGTGGCAACATAATCCTCAATGGGAATGGTCTGGTCAGCCTCCGGATACGGCGACAATTGTGTTAAGCTAAACAGATGCCTGCATTCGGCCACGGGGATTTTCAGGAGGCCGACCGCCTCGATGAAATTGTCGATTATCGGCAGGTAAACGCGGTCGATACAACCCGAAACACCACCCAGCCGGATAACAATCTCGGCGTAGGCCGGCGCCGGGCAAAATGTCCACCAGGGGCAACGCTGGTCGTAGCTGACTTCCTCAAATGTCACCTCAAAGCCGAACTCCTCCACCCAAACAGTTTCACCAAAGGCCAAAGTCACCGTCGGCGGACCGGGGCAGGGCGGCGGTGGCGGCCCATAGCGGAACATGTAGTCTACCAGATAAATGAGGTCGGCGACATCCATTACAATATTGTCGCCGTTGACATTGGCTTCCTCCAGGCAAATGGGGCCTGGCCCGCCCTGGAACATGTAATTAATCATCCAAACGATGTCGGTAATGTTGATTGGGTCACTGCCGTCGCTGTGGTCAATATCGCCCCTGTTTTCACAGCAGGCCTTTAGTGGGTGGGGATTGAGAGAAAACGCCATCAGAGCGAGTGCGACCAGAACAGTTAAGAACAAACTCCGTTTCATGACTCCTCCAAAACTGTAGTGTTTGGTGTACGTCCTCGTGCACCAAGTCCGAGACGTTGGCAGACCGGGAGGTCCGCCAACCACCTAAATTGTAATCAGCCGTCGTCCGGCTTATCCCCTCGCACCGGACAGATTTGACTACGGCGTGTACATGACACTCTGGTCGTAGATATCAATGATAAACTCCTCGGTCTGGCCGTAGTGCTGGATATACAAATCAATCACCGGTCCAAGGCTGATCTTGCGCGTCTCGGTTATCCAGGCGTCGCAGGGGTCATAGTCGTTATGCTGCAGGATATACATTCGGGCCCGAGGGGGGAAACTTTCGGCAAACGCCGCCGGGTGCATATAAACCGAGAAATAGTGATAGCGGCAGCCGCCGCTGTAAGAGACCTCAATGTTGAGTGTGTCAGCCGATACCCAGGCGGAATCGAAAGTGAAATCCGGCGTCTGGTAACTGATCCAGGTGCTGGACGTGGGTATCACTTCACCATGAGTGCCGACCGGCGCCGACGGGAAGTCGACCGAGATAATTGCCGTGTAGTCCTCGTCCGGAATCGGTCCCGTGGCCAATTCCGGCATAGGGATGAGCTGATACAAAGTCAAGCGGTAGCTATAGGCTTCTATTGGCATGGCCTGAAAGCCATACGCCTCGGAGATACCGCCCATGATGGGTAAAACGACATAGTGAATGCCGGCCGAGTCCGCTAGTTTCATCAATATCTCGGCGTAACCTTCCCAGAAACAGAGAGCGCCCACCGGGCATCGGCTATCGGAGATGACAGCCTGGAAGGTAATGATGAGGTCCAACTCTGGAACATAGAATGACTCGCCGAAGGGGATGGCTATTTGCGGCCCGATTTTGCAGGGCACCGGTTCTGGGCCGCCGGAAAACATGTAATCGACCAGGTAGGCCAAATCGGCGATATCGACATAGTTGGGACCGCCGGTGTCATTGATATCGGCCTGTTCCAGACACGGTGGTTCGGGGCCGCCCATGAAAATGTAGTTGACGAGAAACACGATATCCGAGATGTCAATGGAGTTGGGGCCGCCGCTGTAGTCAACATCGCCCCGATGTATACAGCAGCCCTCGGCTGACCCGTGCGCCACGCACGGCACCAACAAAAATGAGCCGAGCAACAACGGTATTAAGATCAGTCTTTTCATAATTCGCCTGCTTTGGTTTGGACAACGATGAGGTAGCATGGTGACTGATTGGTCAACAATATTAATATAAGGCTGTACGGATTTGCGTCAAGGGAAGAGTTCGGCGGCGTCAGACGATAAGCCAGTCCTTCTGACTACGCAGGGCAATGGATTTGTCGTCAATGGCGCGTTGCACGGCCAGGATGCCATCGAGATGGTCACATTCGTGTTGGAGCAACTCTGCGGCGTCACCCTCGAGCTTATGCTCAACTAATTCCCCATCGAGATTAAGAAACTGGATAGAGCAGGTCTTATGGCGTATGACTTTTACCAGTAAGTCGGGGAATGACATGCAATTGTCCCAAAGAGCGAAAGTTTCTCCGGATAGGTCATACAGTTCGGGGTTGATAAGCACCAGCGGCCGGGCGGTGTGGGAGTAAACAATTCTCTTCATGATGCCAATCTGCGGTGCGGTGATAGCGCGGCCAAAGCCATACTTGTCGCGGAAAGCTACCATGGTGTCGTGAAGGTCATCGGCAATTGTTCGTACGGAAGGAAGCTCGGACCGCTCCACCGGTTTGGACTTCATGTAGAGCTGGGGATTGCCCAGTTGAAGGATTTCTCTAACGGCCATGATATTGCCCCGGTTTATCCCATCCGACCGAACCGGATCAAGACAAGTGGTCTGACCGGATACAGTCTTGAAATTCAAGCGATTGCTCGCCTGCCTGTTACGCATCTGTAATATAGTCTGTGCAACACTTTTGGTCAATTGCGGAAAGGACTGTTGTTTGAAAGCATCGGTGCGTATATTTGGTTTTGAATCTGGAGCATAGGAGCACCGTTTGAGAGAAAAGGAACACCGCCAGCGCGTCCGGCGGCATGTGGATCACTCAAAGACACCGCAGGTCGGCAACGAGGATGACCTGTATCGAATTCTGGACGGGTTATCGGTCCCGCCGTTTTTGTTGATACTCGACCAGGTGCAGGATCCGCATAATCTCGGAGCCTGTCTGCGGTCGGCCGATGCTGTGGGAGCTCACGCCCTGATCATGCCGAAAGACCGCTCAGTGACGATAACAGACACCGTCCGCAATGTCGCGTCGGGAGCGGCGGAAAATCTGCCGGTGATCCAGGTGACGAATCTGGCTCGGACGATGGATGAATTGAAGAAATTGGGGCTGTGGCTGGTGGGGACCTCCGATGGAGCCGAGAAGACACTGTACGAGGCGGATCTAACCGGGCCACTGGTGATCGTGATGGGCAGCGAGGGCAAGGGGGTGCGCCGCCTGACCAGAGAGAAGTGCGACCTGCTGGTGAAGATTCCCATGCTGGGGTCGGTGGGATGTCTGAACGTTTCAGTGGCGACGGGTGTCTGTTTGTTCGAGGCTCTCCGGCAGCGGCGGACCTGAAAAAGAAAACCCTACCGCGAAAGTCGGCAGGGTCTAATGCTCATTTGATCTCCCAAATCGCTTGACTGGTAGTCACTTCAATCTAACAAGAAATCCGGATATGTCAAGGGGTGTTGCATAAAACCTTGTGAGGCAGCGCATTAGTGGCGCGCTGTCGGTCCGCGGGGTCACTCTTGACTATTTGGGTATTGGTGCCCTCTTTTACCAGCAATAATGCCAGCTTAAACTCATTTCCAAATTGATACCCGGTTCCATCTTGCGGAAAAGCGAAATATGATATCGTGTATATAATGGGGCCATATTATCGTTAATGTCGTGCCGGCGGGGAACCCTGGCTATCGGATGGTGTTAAATGGCATATACCAAGTCAATCAAATCCAAGAGGAGAGTGTACTATGTTTAAGTATCTGTTTTCATTTCTTGCTTTGGTGCTGATGTTGTCAGTAAGCGCCGGTGCCGCTGAGTGGAATATCGATGCGCCGCATTCATCGGTCGGCTTCTCGGTTCGCCACCTGGTAGTGTCCAAGACAACCGGTCATTTCACGGCTTTTTCCGGTACCGTAAATTTTGACGGCCAGAATGTCGCCGGCGGCTCAGCCGAGTGGACTATACAGGTAGCATCGATCGACACCGATGACAAAAAACGCGACGACCATCTTCGCGGCGCCGATTTCTTTGACGTAGAGAAATTCCCTGCCATGACCTTTAAGTCTAAGAAGGTGATACCGGGAGAAGATGGAAAGTTCCAGTTGCTGGGTGATCTCACCATCAAGGGTATCACCAAAGAAGTTACCTTCGACGTTGAATTCAACGGTGCTATCAAGGATCCGTGGGGTGGCACCCGGGCCGGATTCTCTGCGGGTACCTTAATCAACCGGCAGGACTTTGGTATTTCCTGGAACAAGGCCCTTGATACCGGCGGTGTGATGGTTGGAAATACCGTCAATATTATGATGGAAGTTGAGTTGGTGAAGGCTTCATAAGTATTACAGGGTAGAGGAACGCACGATAGTGCGCCATCTAAAGCATAGGGGGTCGATCAATCAGGGTCGGCCCTTCTTTTTTTGTCCGCCGAAGTTAGCGCATCTTGCGAAGCAGCCCCACCACTTTGCCGGCGATACGGAATTCACCGGAGCGCTTGTTGACGATAATCGGCTCGAAATCATCGTTTTCGGGCTGCAGGCGAATCTGCTTGCCCTCGGGGAAATAGCGTTTTACCGTAGCTTCGCCGTTGATTATCGCCACCACGATATCGCCCTTGTGGGCTACCACCTGCTTTTGAACCAGCACGAAGTCGCCATCGAAAATGCCGGCATCTTTCATGGAGTGGCCCCTGACCTGCAAGGTGAACGATTCACCGTGCGGGAGGAAAGAGTCATCAAGCACAAACTCGCCTTCAATATTCTCGATGGCATCAATCGGTTCACCGGCCGGCACCGAACCGACCAGTCGCACGGTGGCGACATTGGAAGCCAGCCTCCGGGTCAATTCCAAGCCACGCGAAATGTACTGGTGCTTCTTGAGATACCCCTTCTTGATCAGGGCACTCAAATGCTGGCGAACACCGTTGGTTGAGGCAATACCGAACTTGTCACCGATTTCACGGATAGTGGGTGAACTTCCGTGTCCGGTGATCTTCTCCTCAATGAATTCCAGAATCGCCCGCTGGCGGTCCGTGAGTGTTTTCTTCAAACCGTATCCTTCATAAAAGGTTGGTCTCAGCCTGCGGTCCGGGGAATGTGGGCCATCGCCAATCCGTCAGCTCCCGGCTTGCCCCTTCATCGGCTCCAGGCTTATTCCCATCAGGCCCCCGACCGCAGCCCTCATGAGAAGACTACTGCTCATTTGTTCATGTGTCAATATGTTTTTTGCGTTGTGGTGGCATTTGTGATATTAAGCGAAAAGTCGTGCAGTTGGGGGTCTGGCAGTGAGTTGGCAGGCAAAGCGGCGGTGGAGACTATGATTGAGGAAGTGGACAATACGAGCCTGTTTTGCGAAATTTTGTTTGACACGCTGGAAAAACCGGCCTATAGTTTGGCCATTGCCGTGTGTATTTCCATTTGCACGTCTGTCTTCATCTCAAGTATTGGACATCACGCAGGTCGACTATCAAGATAGGTTTCGGGAAGAATATGGAATTCAGGGTTATTATTGTTTTCGCTATCGTACTCTCGTTGCTGGTTGGTGTAACGGGCGAAGTGCCGGCACAGTCTCCGAGCAGCGATGCCGCGATCTCGGTAAATCTCAGAATCGACGCTTCTGCTGCCGTGATGTTTGCAGACCTGATGAGTTATATCCGGGCCGAAAACGATGACTTCTTCGCCAGCGGGTATGATATTATCCCGACGGAGATGGCCGCCGACCGAGTTGAACAGAATCGCCAAAATCCGAAGCTGTCCGAAATGATCGATTCGTTGCTGGCTGTGCCGGTATATGCTGAGCTGTCGCGTATCATGCGGTCGTTCGAGCCGGAGAAGCTGGAGGGACGGGCAGCCTATCGGGAGGCATTCTATCGTCTGCCGTGGATGCGGACGCGGTTAATGGGGGACGTTGACGGCCAGTATTTGCAGTTGCTTCACGAGTTTGACCTGGCCACCGAAGAATGGGTGGCGGACCTTGCCGGAAAACTGAAGACGGAAGAGTTTGCGACCGGAGTACGGAAAAAGGTGACCGAATGGTTGCCACCCTTGCTGGTCGAGGGATTTCACGATACCGTCGATGTGTACTTATATTTCGATGGCAACCGGGGTTGCTTCCGTCGGGGTGGGAGCATCTACGTCGACCTGATGCAATTCGCCCTG
>JAUXCD010000176.1 GCA_030619085.1 Candidatus Zixiibacteriota bacterium | reverse complement strand
GATGCGAGGCCGACGGCTTGTACATCAGTGGCGGCACAAGAAGATTCTCCGCCGCCTCTCGGTCCGGGTAAACCGCTTCGAGGGAGTTATCGGTGAGCAAGGCAATAGTGCTGTCGCGAGAAATAATCGTCTGGTGACCGTAGTGGGTATCGAATGACTTCTCCACGACGTATGACCGGTACTTGATGCCATCGAAATAACTGTCCAGGGGGGCCGCTTCCTTCGCGGCAACCACCGCCACGATAACTATTACCAGACCCATCACCACCTGGCCCGGCAACGGGCGCAACCGGTCAAAGATAAGTGATGCACCGACTATCGTAACCGCCAGCGCGACGGACATCCCCAGCGTTGACATGACACTGCCCACCAGGAGCACGACTACCCAGCCGACAACAAACGCGCCGATTCCTTCCAGCAGGTAAACGAGTACAATAGACTCGCGCGCGTCTGACCCGCGGCGACAGATGTCCGGAAACAACCAACCGGAGATTATCGCTACGGGGAACATCGCGATGACAGAAATCAACGCGGCGTAGCTGAAAGGTATGATCTCACCAACCGTTCCCGTGGCGATCATCGGCGCCAGACGCGTAAGTATGATACTCAGAGGAAGCAAGACCGCCCCGATTGGAAACAGCACGGAGGAATTAGAACGAACGGACGCGCGCCCGCCGAGATATGCCCCGAGCGCTACCCAGAGCAACCATCCGAAAAGACCGGTGCCTATCAGCAGTTCATCGCCGTTAAGCGATGAGACCAGTTCCCGGAGAATAAGCACCTGGCCTCCGGTGGCATAGAATCCGAGCAGGAAGGCGTTGCGTTTCATTTAGAATAGACCGGGGATTTCCCGATTACAATTTTTGCAGCGGTTGCCATCGAGTTCGTACCGATAGATTCGATAGCCGCGACGTTCTATCAAAACCTGACCGCACCCCGGGCAATAAGTTGATTCGGCCCGGTGGCCCGGAAGATTGCCGAGATAAACATAATTCAAGCCCTCGGCCTTGCATATCTCATGCGCCTTCTCAAGCGTCTTCGTCGGTGTCGGCGGAAGATTCTTCAAAAGATACTGCGGGTAGAACCGCGAGAAATGCAGGGGGACATCGGGCCCAAGATAGGTCTTAATCCAGCCGGCCAGTTCAGTGAACTCAGCCTCGGTGTCATTGAGAGTCGGCACGACCAGATAGACCAACTCCAGCCACATGCCTGCCTCCCTGATCTGAATCAACGCATCCAGCACCGGCTTCAATTCGCCGCCGACAATGTCGCGGTAATAATCTTCGCGGATTGACTTCAAATCCACCTTGATAGCATCGAGATGCGGCATCAGTTCGGCCAGCGGTTCTTTCTCGATATACCCACCGGTGATCATCACCGACTTGACCCCCTTCTCATGCCCCAGTCGGGCAATGTCCGACATGTACTCGTAGAAAATGACCGGCTCGGAATAGGTGTAGGCGATGTGCGGCACTTTCCGCTTTTCGGCGATGTCAATCATTGCTTTTGGAGAGATATCCAGGTTGTCGGTTTGCTCCGGACGGGACTGTGATATCTCCCAGTTCTGGCAAAACTTGCAGTTGACATTGCACCCGGCCGTGGCCAGCGAAAGGGCTTTTGTCCCAGGATAGTAATGATACAGAGGTTTCTTCTCGATTGGATCGATATTAAGCGCACATGGCAGACCGTAGATAAGGGTGTAGTATGTGTCGGCTCTATTCTCGCGTGTCCCGCAGTAGCCCCGCTCGAGATCCGTCACGCGGCAATGGCGCGGGCAGATACCGCATTCAATCCCGCCACCTTCCAGCTTCTTGTAATATTTCGCCTCGACCGATGACAGCCCTTTGGTGAAATCAAAAGCACACGCGTTCTCGAACCCTCGCAGGTACTCCGGGACCAAGCGCGGTTCGAGTATCGATGCCGCGGCAGCGGTACAGCCCACACAGCGAATGAACGTGCGGCGCTTCATCAGATTAACTCCCCGGCCGAGAGCCTGCCGCCGGCGTTAACGTTTATGACTTCGAGCGCGATGGCGCTCATATCGGCCACACCCAAGCCGCGTTTGGCGGCGGTGTCAAGGTAGGTCACCTGGCGTCCGACTTCGCGAAGCGGTCGCATTTCGTGGCGCTTGCGTATGCGTTCAAGAATCTCCAGACCGATGCGGTCGGCGGCCACCGGGTCGGCCGAGATTATCAATCCCCCGTAATTGTGAATATACTGACTGACAAACCCCGGTCCGCCGTCATACTGTACCCGCACGGCGTCGATTATCGTCAACCGGTTTTTCGAGCGGAGAGGCTCCAGCATGGAAACATCGGCGCAGAACGGATCGCAGTTGTTATCGTGGTACTTGTTAGGGTTGTGAATCGCGCCGTACATGTTCTTGAGTCCGGCCGAGAGACCGGCAATGGAATGGTCTTTCAAAAGCGCCAGATTGATGTTAGAGTCCACTACATCGGTCAGGATACTGCTCACCCGCGAGTTAACTTCCCCGGATGTGTAGATATCATCGGAGTAGCCCACAGCGTTGGCGTCGGTACCCATAAAACGGCAGCCCGAAGAGGCGGCATTGAGAGGAAAACCGGCCATCTTCATTTCGCGACTGGTCCGCTCCCACACGACGATATCATTGTCATCACGTCCGGCATCGGTCAGAATCTGCGTCATAGCTTCTACCAGCTTAACCGGGGTGGAGTTGGCTTTGCGGGCAAGGCAGTTGACTTTCATACCCACCACGCCGTCCGGTATCAATCCCCGGACAGCCGCATTGATGTCTTTTGCACCAGCCACAGAACGTATCCCGGCTGACAGCAATTGCCCGTATTGCACTTTGGTGAGACTTTCGGGCGATGCCGAGTTAATGTACTTGACGACAACTACCTTACTCATATACTTATTATATACATATTTGCTTTTCGCGGACAAATAATTTTTCCCCATCCGCTATAGCCAACGCTCAGGGTAAAGGAATATATGATGGATAAGATATTGCTCGGCACTCTTCTGGTGTGCCTCTGCTGTGCCGGTGGCGCTCATGCCAAAGTCAGGGATCCGGCTGTAGCCGGGACTTTCTACCCGGCCAACGCCGATGAATTATCGGCTATGGTAGCGGCCCATTTGCGTGATGCCGGGGATATTCCGGCTATCGACGGTGAACTGATCGCATTAATAGTTCCCCACGCCGGACTGGTTTACTCCGGTGGCATCGCCGCCCACAGCTATAAGCTCCTGCAAAATTCGGGTTTTGAGAACGTCATCATTTGCGGGCCGTCTCACCGCTTCCGATTTACGGGAGTTTCGGTCTATGGTCCTGGCATAGAATGGAAAACGCCGTTGGGGATACTGCCGTGTCAGGATGACATGTGCAATAAGCTGCTGAAGAAAGATCAGGGCATCGCTATCGTCGCCCAGGCCCACAAAAGCGAACACTGCCTTGAGGTGCAACTGCCGTACCTTCAGACCGTATTGCCGGACTGCCACATTGTACCCATCGTCCTGGGCTTTCAGGATAAAACCAGCACTGAGCATCTGGCTGAAGCGTTGGCGGAAGTTAGTGCCGATGGCAAGTCTATCATGGTGGCCTCCACCGACTGGCAGCACTACCGGCCGGCCTCCGAGGGTCACCTTATGGACTCCCTCGGCATCGACTGCCTCGAGCATCTCGATATCGACCGTCTGGAGAAATATCTCAAAGAAGGCAAAGTGGAGATGTGCGGCAGTGCGGCCACTATCGCCATTCTCAAGGCGGCGGTCGCCCGTGGAGCCAACCGCGTCAAGCTGCTTAAATACGGCGACTCCGGCGATATCTCCGGCGACAAAAACGCCGTGGTCGGTTACGTTGCGGCGGCTGTCTACAAATCTTCCGAGACCGAAGACAGTTCGGTGCCTGATGAGGAATCATCGTACGAGTTGTCCGACAGGGAAAGAGAACAGTTACTCGGTATAGCCCGTTCCTCAATAAGGGAGTTCCTTGCCGGTGGGAAAGCGCCCGAGTTCAAGGTCACCGGCAAACTGGCTGATCCGGGAGCGGCCTTTGTCACACTCAAGCGCGATGGGCAACTCAGAGGATGTATCGGTCACACGGTGGCGCGGGAACCATTGTACAAGAGCATCTCTGGCTGCGCTATTCAGGCCGCCGTTGCCGACCCGAGGTTTTCACCTGTCGAAAGCGAAGAATTGCCAAAACTTCATATCGAGATTTCAGTCCTCACACCCCTTCAGGAGGTGAAGTCGCTTGACGAAATTGAAGTTGGCCGCGACGGTTTGATGATCTTCTATAGTCGCAGTCGCGGCTTGCTGCTGCCACAGGTGGCCTCCGAATACGGCTGGGACCGCATCACTTTTCTGGAGCAGACCTGTCGGAAAGCCGGTCTTCCGAAAAACGCCTATCGCGAACCGGATGCCGTTCTATACCGCTTTCAGGCAATCGTATTTGGAGAAAAAGAAGGGTAGACTAACCTTTCACCACGCCGACCGGTACCATCCGCGCCACCTTGCGGGCGATCCCGGCCCGATGCGTGACCTCCACCACCCGGTCAACATCTTTGTACGCGTCCGGCGCTTCCTCGGCGATAACGCGCTTGCTCATAGCCTGAAGGTAAATGCCTTTGTCAGCCAGCATCTTGATTACGCTGTCGGCGGTGTGTTTTTTCCTGGCCGCGTGACGGGACATCATTCTGCCCGCGCCGTGACAGCAGGAACCGAAACTCTCATCCATCGCCCGTTGTGTACCCACCAGGACATAGCTGGCCGTGCCCATGTCACCGGGAATCATCACCGGTTGCCCCACCGACCGATACCTGGCTGACACCTCGGGATGCCCCGGACCGAACGAGCGGGTGGCTCCCTTTCGATGAACATACAGCCAGCGTTCCTTGCCTTCAAAAACGTGCTTCTCCAGCTTGGCCATGTTGTGCGCAACATCGTACACCATGCTCAGACCGAGTTCGGCCGCCGGGCGACCCAGCACGGACGCAAACGATTGCCGCACCCAGTGCGTAATCAACTGGCGATTGGCCCAGGCGAAATTGGCCCCGCCTTTCATAGCGGCAAAATACTTTTGGCCCTCGTCCGATGACGCCGGAGCGCAGGCCAGTTCCCGGTCCACCAGCGGAATGCCATACTTACGGTTGGCCCGGCGCATTTCCTCCAGATAATCGGTGCATATCTGGTGCCCGCAACCGCGCGACCCGGTGTGAATCATAACCATCACCTGCCCCGGTTCATGGATACCGAACACCGCCGCCACGGCCGGATCAAAGATTTCGTCGACTTTCTGAATTTCCAGAAAATGATTCCCCGCGCCCAGCGTCCCCAACTGCCCGGAGCCGCGCTTTTTGGCATTCGGGCTGACCAGGTCGGGATCGCTGCCGTCGATACAACCCCCTTCTTCCATTGCCGTCAGGTCGTCCTCCCAGCCGTAACCGGCCCGGACCGCCCAGCGAGCGCCCTCGGCCAACACTTTGTCCATTTCTTTCGATGACAGACGAAGTCTGCCCTCGGAGCCGACACCACACGGCACGTTGGTGAACATGGCATTGATGAGTTGCTCAACATAGGGTTTGATCTCGTCAACCTTCAGGCCGGAACTGAGCAGCCGGACACCACAGTTGATGTCGTAACCGACCCCGCCGGGCGAGATGATGCCGCTGCCGGCGTCGAAGGCGGCTACTCCGCCAATAGCGAACGCGTAGCCGTGGTGGATGTCGGGCATAGCGATAGAACTGCCGACAATTCCCGGCAGCGTCGCGACGTTGGCCACTTGCTCCAGTGATTCATCGGCCAAAATCGAGCGCAGCATCTCATCATCGGCATACACCAGCCCATCTACTTTCATC
>JAUXCD010000168.1 GCA_030619085.1 Candidatus Zixiibacteriota bacterium | reverse complement strand
GCTTGAGAGAACCTGCCTTAAGGTACGCTGGCGCTTCTGATGAGAAAGACCTTTCTCATCAGCTTTTCGGTCTCGTTGTACTTGGTGAGTTTCAGCGTATCGCAATTAGGAGACCGGTCAAACGAAAAGAGTCCATCGTTCCCTACACACGGATAGGATACTTCACACCAGCTCAACGGTGCGATAATACTTACCTGGCGCAGACTGATATGACTGTCACGCACACGATACCAGCCTTCGGCGATACACATGCAAATCCCCGGAGGTATCTCTTGCGAGTCATCAACAGTCAGTATCCAGCTGGAATCGGTGAACGTGCAGATAACCGGTATCTGAGTACCCGGCCAGTCCGGCTGGTAGTAGTCGCTGAAAATGAGGGTATAAGTACCCTGGAAAGTCCCGGTCAGGTCCGATTTCGACGTGACAACACTATCGCCGGAACACTGGATGATTAGAATACCGGAGAATACAATCGCAAGAATAGTCCATGCAGCCTTCTTCATAACATTTCCTCCCTATTTTCTGGCCACACCCTGAGTACATATTCAAGAATATGACGTACACCGATCATCCTGTGTGCAGTTTGGTCGGGCACGAAAAAGGCGGCCCACATTGCTGCCGGCCGCCGTATATAGCAAAACCTGTTTGGTAATGTCACTTACCTACTACGGTGCATCGCCTATGCGAATAATGCGAAGTTCTTTATACATGCTCTCGGCCTGATCATATTGCACCATGCGCAGGGTATCGGCATTGTTGGATTTGGTCAGGCTGAAATCACCCTGGGGATTGGTTTTCTCTTTGCAGGCATTGAAACCGGCATCTTCATCAGGCTGGGAGTGCAGTTGAAAAAGGTTCACGCCCTCGGTGAGACTGTAGCGGCCGTCAACACGGCAGATGCTGAAGTTGTGGTCCCAGGTGCGGGTAGTATCGATGTACATAATATAAGTGGAATCGGTGAAAATCCACACGACCGGCTGGGTGTATTCCTTGGCGAAAGTGCTGCCATAGTCCAGGGTGACGATGTAATCTCCGTTGAACGTACCCCGGAGGTCCGATTCGGACTTCAGAATAATATCACCCGAACACGCCGCAAACATCAGATAAAGTACACCAATTGATAATACTAAAATTGCAACCTTCTTCATCTTCCAATCTCCTTTATTTCGAGAGAGAGAATATAATCAGGCAGTCATTATAGCACAACCCCTAAAAACCAAATTTCCACCAGATTTTAGACGCGGGAAAGGCCTGAGTGTCCAATGCGAAACGGTCTGTCGCACTCATGGTGTAACCTGAGCCACGTTATTTGACTGCCTTTTTCATCCAATCCCGAATGTGAAGATCATTACTACTGTTTTGCTGTCTCGACCAAAAGAGGCTTCAACGGGCTTACTGTGTATCCCTGGGTTCTATTGAGGTACTTTGAGCAACAACGGGAACTATGTCGCTCAACGTTCAACAACACGCTAAGTTGTTATAAGATAATGCAATATAAGCGTATGTTCACGACGTAAAAGCTGATATTACCGCGATGTTGGAGCGGTAGAGAATTCGTTAGAGGTTGACAAACGAAGGAATAGTCATATATAATAGTAGAAGTTTATTGATGGGTGTAAGCAGGGATTTTCCCCTCTATCCCTGTTGAGTCTGTCGATAAACTTCTTTTTTGGTGTCCCCCAAAGCACCGATTCAGACTTCCACCAACCGGCCTATTTCGGTCCCACGGCAACGTCATAACCGCTATTTTGCCAGGCGATGATACCACCTTCGACGTTGTGGACGTTGGTGTACCCTCTTGAGATAAGGAAGTCAGTGGTGATCTTGCTGCGGCGACCAATGCGACAGAACACATATATCTCGGCGTTTTTGTCCTGTGGCAGTCGGTCCAGGTTCTGCTCAATGGCTGTGTAGGAAATCAGGTCATCGGCGAAGGGCAAATGGCCCTTGTGGAATTCCGCCTGGGTGCGAACATCGAGAACATAAATATCCCGTCCGGACTCTGCGATGGTGTGTAGTTTTTCGACCGTTACGGTGGGGGTTGGAGTTTCGGTGCTGCAACCGGTGATTGACCATGTCAACAAGGAACAGAAGGCGAACGTATAAACGTGGTCTCTACCCTTCATCTGGAATCGCTTTAAACGAGTAGATTTTCCACTTTTCGTTCAGGACATGCAGACCGAACTTGGTGCGATATCCCTTTGATTGATCCTTATTGACAAACGTAACTTCCACCGTAGCCGTTTCGCCCATGACCTCCACCTTGTTGATGATTCTCTGGTAGGAGAACCAGCGCGTCTTGGTTAAACCATCGCCGGTCAGGTCATCGAGAATCTGCTGGGGACTGGTGAACACGCGCGCACTGTCGTCGGAGTGGAAGGCATAGTCTTCCGACACGTTTTTCATCAGCTCCGACAGATCGAGAAGGTGGGCGAGCGCCGCCTTGTCATCCTTTTCCATCGCTCCGAAGAACCTTATGACGGTCTTTTTGGGGTCGCCCAGCGAACCACCAACACAACCCGAAAGCACGAACAGCGCGCCGAGAGTGACAACTGTCAGCAGTTTAAAAAGGCTCATAGATCTCATAGTTAAAAGCTACCGTTCAGAGTTATTCTTTGATTTTCACCCAGTTCCGCGACGGGTGAAAACACATAAGAGATTTGCATCTTCTTTACATCAAAACCGACTCCAAAAGAGAGTCCGGCCCATTTGTCATCGCTGTCATCAGCCCGAAAATTCGTCCCAAAACTGTTCCAGCCCATCCTCAGGTACACCGGCTTGAACTCGAAGTATTCACCGCCGAGCGCGATCACCGGATCATTGTCCACCGGGACAATCAAGTCGGCCGAGATAGTCATGGGCAGACCTTTCGGTACCACGGCGCCGCCGCCCCGGAAAGTCAGAGGCAACCTGTATTTCTCTTCGCCCAGGGCCGAAAGCTGCTTCCCGATATTCTGGATAGCAATACCGGCGTTGTAACGCTTGCGGTCGCTGGAGTACTTGGCACCCAGGTCGATCGCGAAACCTGTCGAAGAATAGTCTTGCAACGATTCATAAATAAACTTCATCGTCGCGCCAAACGCGAACGAGTGATTGTACTGCATCGCGCCGGTGACGGCCAGAAGTAGGTCGCCGCCGGAGAAATCTCCCGTGACCTGACCGAATTCATCGGCCTCGATAAATTCCCCGTAATTGAGATAGGACGCGTAGCCCGCCAGGTAGTAGTCTCTTTTGACCTCACGGACATAACCGGCGAACCCGGACTGCATGTCCACGAAATAGTTGAGATAACCCAGGATATAACGGTGCTGACCGAGCCCGACGATACCGGCCGGGTTATAGTACAGGCTGGACTCATCGTTGGCCAGACCCGTAAAGGCCCCGCCCATGGCCACAGCGCGTGCGCCTACCGGAATCTTCAAAAACGGGAAAGCGCTGGTGCCGGCCTTGGAATTGACATCGCCTGCAAAGGCCGGTGCAACCACCGTAATTGACAGCAAAACCACGAGAAGTGACAGAATGTTTGGTCTGATTCGGGACATGAAGTTTCCTTCTAAATGCTTTGATGGTATCGACATAAATTGTCCATGTCAATAATAATGTATTCTTCGGTCTAAATAACGATATATCAGGGCACCTACCAACTTTTGGTAGTTCGATTGATTATTGTCTCCACCAAAATAGCGATAACCTTTCTCTGAGCGTCCTCTTCCGTTTCAGTCTCAACATCGAAGGTAGCGTACTGGTTCATTCTCTCAGTCCAGATATCGGAATCATCCTTGGTATTTTTAAGGGTAACGCTAAAATCCATCTCGACCTTGTATTCCTGAACCTCATCGTTTTGGTCAAAAGTATGGGGTCTTCTCAGATAACGCGTCAAAACCCCGACCAGCACCGCTTCGGCGCCATCAACCGGAATGATTTTGAACGTGCCGTCGGAGATAAACGCGTCAATCATCTCATCGGTCAGCCGATCAGCCAGGCCGTATTCCGCCGTTTTGTTGTCAAAACGCTGGATGGCAATGGTATTAAGGTCCGATTCGCCTTTGGGGTTGAAGGTGTAAACACCACAACCGGCCAGACTCAAAAGCAAAATGACCGGAATCGCTCTGAGGACAAGACACCTAACCATCATTGTTTTAACCGCTTATTCATGGTAGACGTTCCAGAATTCTAAGCTGACGCAACCGGTTTTCCCTTTTTAATCACGGCAGAAACCAGATTTACGGCATAATGATACGGCAGTTCTCGATAATCGGTCATCTCCCAGATAACCAGATCGGCCGGAAGGCCGACCTTAAGCTGCCCAATCTGCCCGGCGCGGTCCAATGCATACGCGGCATTGACCGTCACCGCCGAAAGCGCCTCGGCGGCTGTCATTTTGAGTTGCAGCGAAGCCAGACTGATCATGAACGGCAGCGACTCGGTGTAGCTGGAGCCGGGGTTGCAGTCGGTCGAGAGAGCCACCACCACGCCTTTGTCAATCATCTTGCGGGCCGGGGCATATCCGTGGGAGCCGAGCGAGAAGGTGGTGCCCGGAAGCAGCACCGCCGCCGTACCGGATTTGGCCATAGCATTGATGCCGGCATCGGAGGCATACACCAAATGGTCGGCAGAGATTGCTTTCATCTCGGCCGCCAGTTCGGCGCCGCCGACCGAGGCCAGCTCGTCGGCATGGAATTTCAGTTTCAACCCGGCATCAGCCGCCGCCTGCTGGATTGTGCGCGAATCCTCGATTTCAAAAACACCCTTCTCGCAGAAGATATCCGAAAACTCCGCCAGTTTGTCTTTGACCACGGCCGGAATCATCTCATCGCAAATCAGTTCGATATACTGGTCTTTCTTGTCGCGGTACTCATCGGGAATTTCATGCGCACCGAGGAAAGTCGGGACCAAGTCAATCGGGTGTACTTGATTGAGATCACGGATTATTTCGAGCTGCTTGATTTCCGACTCGGTTGACAGGCCATAGCCGGACTTGGCCTCGATAGTCGTGACGCCGAACGACATCAGACGGTCCAGGCGCTGTTTGGTCTTTTCCATCAGCACGGCGGCGGGGGTGGTTCGAAGGTCACGCACGGAGGCGCGGATACCGCCACCGGACCGGGCGATTTCCATATAGGTCTTACCCTGGTTGCGCATCTCGAACTCCGCCTCGCGGGTCATCGAGAAAACCGGATGGGTGTGCGGGTCGATAAGTCCCGGAGTAACGACTGCCCCTTTGGCATCGAAAACCCGGCAGCCTTCAGCCAACGCCACGTGCCCCTGGACCTCATCGGACTTTCCGACCGCCAGAATCTCCTCACCGGCCACGGCGATACCCCCGTTCTCGATCAAACTCAGGTCGTTCATAGCCGCACCGATACGCGGCGACGGACCTTCCATCGTGATCAACTGGCCGATGTTCTTTACCAGTAAGGTTGCTTTCTTTTGAAGTGCCATATTCGTGATATCGCTATTCGCTTACTTCTTCATCATAGGGATTTTGACTTTGTTCTTCCTGGCAAAAGCCTGGGCCTCTTTGTACCCGGCATCGACGTGCCTCATGATGCCCGTGCCGGGGTCATTCGTCAGCACCCGGTTGAGCCGCACCGCCATCTCCTTGGTGCCATCGGCCACAGTCACCATTCCGGCGTGAATCGAGTTGCCGATTCCGACGCCGCCGCCGTGATGGATCGACACCCAGCTCGCGCCCGAGATAGCGTTGAGCATGCCATTGAGCAGCGGCCAGTCGGCGATAGCATCGGAGCCGTCGGCCATGCCCTCGGTTTCCCGATACGGCGAGGCAACCGAACCGCAGTCGAGATGGTCACGCCCGATAACAATCGGCCCGGAGATTTTACCTTTTTTGACATAGTCGTTGATAATGTCACCGAATTTCGCCCGTTCGCCATAGCCCAGCCAGCAGATTCGCGCCGGAAGGCCCTGGAACGGCACCCGCTCGGCCGCTAATTTTATCCAGCGGGTCAGCGGTTTGTTGTAGCCGAAATGTTCCAAAATGAGCTTATCGGTAACATGGATATCTTTCGGGTCGCCCGACAGCGCCGCCCATCTAAACGGGCCTTTCCCCTCGCAAAAAAGCGGGCGGATATACTCCGGGACGAATCCGGGATAGTCAAAAGCGTTTTTCAATCCGCCGGTTTTGGCCTGACCGCGTAAGTTG